>JALNYO010000001.1:300000-387806 GCA_023229765.1 Syntrophales bacterium
ACAGGCAGGGTTATGATGCCAGCGGCAATGTCGGCGGTGATTTTTTTGACCCGCCAGCCGCCCCGGCAACGGAAGTTGACGCCGGCAGTTTCCGGGTAAGCGCCGCGATTGTTTCTGACTTCAACAAAATTGCCGCCGCGTCAACTGTCAACGGCGATGGAGAAAACGCCCTTCTCATCGGACAGATCCGGGAAAAATCGGTAATGAGCGGGGGCACTTCTACCCTTAACGACTATTATGGCTCCCTGGTCGGAGAGATCGGGCAGGATGTGGCTGATGCGAAAAATAACGTGGACTACCGCACCTCCGTGATGACGCAGTTGACCAACAGACGAGAATCCGTATCGGGGGTCTCGCTGGACGAGGAGATGATGAATCTTATCAAGTACCAGATGTCCTACAATACGTCGGGGAAACTGGTAAGCACGGTCAATGAAATGTTGGCTACTTTGATGCAATTGGTTAATTAGTTTAAGAGGATTGCCATGGTAATGCGCATTACGGAAAACATGAAATTCAACACGACCTCTGCCTCCTTGTCGAATGTCCAGGGCCAGTATAACAGCGTCCTGGAGAAGATGGCGAGCCAAAAGCGGATAAACAAGATTTCCGACGATCCGCTGGGAATGACCATGCTGCTGGACTATCGGCAGTCCAAGGCTTCCCTTGACCAGTACCAGCGCAATATAGACGCGAGCAGCGGCTGGCTTAACGTGACGGAATCGAAGCTTGCCGGCGCCAATGAACTGCTGACAAAGGCGTCGGAGATCGCCATCGGCCAGGGGACGGCCACGGCAACGGCGCAAACAAGAAGGATCGCGGCGGAAAATGTACGCCAGCTCAAAGAGGAAATGCTTTCGCTGGCCAACTCGCAGTACGGGAACAGGTATATTTTTTCCGGCTCCCGCATGGATGTGGCCCCCTTTTCCGCTACTTCCGGGGCGGCAAGGGTTGATGATCCGGCAGCGGCTTCGGCAAACAGCTTTGACGGAACCGTGACAAAAGGCGGCGCCTATACGGGGACAACGAACAAAACTTATGCGGTGAAGATCATAACCGGAGGAACGCTGGCCGATGCAACCTATAAAGTTTCTGCCGACGGCGGTAAGACATGGGGCGCGGCGCAGACCGATCCTGATACGGGAACCGTCACTCTGGGGGATGGCGTAACCTTGACCTTTACCGACAGCGGCGCTGAACATCTGACGGCAGATGATCTGTTTTCCGTTCATGCCTATCCCGAGGGGTATTATAACGGCAATGATGATAATTTATCCGTTGATATCGGCAAGGGCGCAACAATCTCCTACAATGTGACGGGAGCGGACGCGTTTGCGGGTAGCAGCGGCGGGACGGATATCCTTAAAACACTGGATGACTTGAAGAAGGCTCTGGAAAACAATGACCAGGAGGGCATCCTGGCCCAGATGGATAAACTGGAAGATGCCCGGCAGCAGGTCAGTCTCTCCATATCAAAAGTCGGCGCCACGATGAACAGGTTGGAGCTTGCCGATAGCAATCTGCAGGATTTCAGCCTGAAACTGGCGGATCTGACGTCAAAAACGGAAGATGCGGACATCACGGAATTGGCGACTACGCTCGCGATGAAAGAACTGGCCCTGCAGGCCTCCTATGCCACGGCGGCGAAGTTGGGTCAGAATACGATCCTGGATTTCATAAAATAAGAGGGTGGGATAATGCTGATCCTGACACGGAAGTTGGGAGAACAGATTGCAATCGGCGACGACATCAGGATAACCCTGCTGGATATTAAAGGGAAGCACGTGCGGATAGGGATTGAAGCCCCCGTCGGGGTCTCCGTTCACCGCGGCGAGGTCTATCAGCTGATCCAGGAGGAAAACCTCTTGGCGGGGGCGTTTGAGTTAAATAGGGACAGAGCCCCTATTTCTCAAGGTAAAATAGGGGCTCTGTCCCTATTTAAAAACGAAAGGAAGCCATGAAAATCAACACGACGCGTTTTGGCGATATTGATGTCAACGAAGCGGAATTCATTGTCATGAAAGGCGCTATCCTCGGCTTTGAGCAGCTCAAGCGGTTTGTATTGCTGCAAAACAATGAAAAAACGCACCTCTGGTGGCTCCAGTCGGTTGACGATCCTGCCGTGGCGTTTGTTGTTGTCAACCCGCTGCCCGTAAAGCCTGATTATGCGCCGACCTTTACTGAGGGCGATCTGGAATTGCTGGATATTAAGGAAGATAAGGATATTGCTATTCTGGCTATAGTAACCGTCCGCTCAAATCCACTCAAGATAACTGCTAACCTACGGGCGCCGATCCTGATCAATGCCGAAAAAAGAACCGCCAGCCAAGTGGTACTTGGGAATTCTGATTATCCGATTCAGTATGATCTGGCGGATGTTAATGAACATGAGGGCAGCCTCAATCCGGCAAGCTTACCCGCAGCGCCGTAGCAATATAGTTTGCTCCGTGTAACTGGTATATGTCGACTAACGGCCAGTATTTGGCTCCGGTTTTGATACTTTTAGATCTGGCGATCGAAGATAAATCCCGCTATTTCGCTCATTTTGGCATACAGTCTCTGTATTTCTTTCGAGGGAATTTCACGGATTACCTCGCCGGTTTCTTTGTCTGCAACCACCACAGCCATATGTTCGCCTTTCTCTCCATAAGTTGAAAAACTCAGACTGACGTTCATGCTGTCGATCTGACCCTGCATCTCGGCAACCATTTCCCGGATTTGCGATTTGCTGGGCGCAACTTCCTCTTCGGCTTTATTTCTGCTGGAAGTATCAACTCCAGACGGCACTGGCGGCGCTGCAACAACGGAGGCATTGGCGATTCCTCCCCCTGTCTCAACTGCGTTGACGTTCATTTTTTTTACCTCCCCTCATTTTTTTAGCTCTCGAGGTAATTGCAAAACTCCCCATTCTTGTCATTCCCGCAACGATTCTGAGCGGGAAAACGAAGTTTAATGTTCATAATCTGGTTCTAACTGCTTGAAAAACCATATTATGAACATTAAGCTTCGCTTTCGGGAATGACAAATGGTTTTGCAATTGCCTCTCTATATGTATTATCAGCATTTTTAATAGTAACTGCAATATTTAGCGAATTAAGTCCTTATATTCAGAAATCTTGGGGGTTTTACCCCACGCTGGGCATATCCGCGCAGTCCTTCCGCTTCCCGGTTAACGGCCGCAAGTTCGTTTCTTAATTCCTGCTGCCTGACTACTGTAAGGGCTTCGCATTCCTGATTTACAACAATAACCTGTTTGAGTCTTTCGTTTATCGCTCCCGTTATTTTCCCCATTCTCGTGATGACGGCAGAGCTTTTGTCCGCAGGGGATGACGAATAACCGGCAATGCGCCGATCAAGCTCATCAATCGTCGCGATTATTCCGCTGCGACGCTTGAGAAGTTCAGCCGCCGCTTTTGCGTCATCCTTTTCAAGCTCCTCTTTCAGTTTCAGGGTAGAGGCCAGGAAATCGTCGCAAGCCTTTAATTTTTTCTCCAAGGCGGCAATTTTTACATCATTGTGACCGCTCACTGCATCCACCCTTTGCCGGTTTCAGGCCATTCTTATGTTGGTTTATCCAGGCTGCCAATCTTACCCGACAACTATGCCCAGGCCATCGCTAAGGCGGGCTTGCTGTTGGAAAGGCTGTAGGACTTTGCCCTCGCCGGCAGTGGCTCTTCGGCAGCGCTGACCTCTTTGGACGTAGAAATTGCCCTCCAGGCAGTTGCCAACTCTTCGAGTATTCTGATTGATCTGTCAAAGACAGCGATATCCCTCTTCAAGTCGGCTTCCGTCAAGGACTGTATCAGATACATATACAACCCCCGGAGGTTTGCGGCGACAATGCCCCCCTTCTCCGTATCCAATGAGGCATTAAGTTCATGTATAATGTCAAACGTCTTTTCGAGCGCTTTTCCCTTGGAATAAAAATCTTTTTCAAGATAAGCGTCTCTGGCCAGCTTCAGGTTGCTGATTGCTCCATCGTAACACATCAGAACCAGTTTCGCCGGGCTGGCGGTAAAAAAATTTGACTGCTGATACGTACTCATTGCACTTTGATACATGAACGTTCACCCCTTCTTTCTTGTTGTGATCATCTACTGCCCCAACCATTTGAAGCGGCATCGAGCTGCCCGGCGAGCCAGTTGCTCTGGTTCTGAATCTTTTGCATGGCGAGCTCCATCTGCACAAAACGGTTGATCATCTGCTCCCTTTTTAGTTCCAGCCGCGCTTCCATTTCATCAATCTGTGTTTCATACCCGCTAATGCTGTCCTGGAGGGACTCCTGTTTAAAAGCGAGATAGCCGTCAATGGTATCGGTTATATTAAACAGAGCGCGGTCGTAAAGCTCGGCCACGCCAAAGGTCAGTTTTACCGTTCCGGCATCGACACCGCCGTCTGTCCCCGTGTATTTTACCACCAGGCCATCGATGTTCGCATCCCCGGAGCTCCCCGTCAGAACCCGGCCGGAACCGGTTGCCGCTTCCCCGTTGATCGTCCCGGCTACATCGACGCCGTTATTGACTGTTTGGTCGCCACCGGTCCACAGGAGGTTGCTCAATTGGTGGATGGTGAAACTGTATCCTGCCCCGTAACTGTCTTGATTAAGAACAAGGTGGCCCCCGGAATCGGCGGATGCCGAGATGGCCATCGCCTGTGCCTCCAATTCGCTGTTTACGGCGCTCACAATTTGGGTCATGTCCATGCCGCTCGTCAGATTCACAACGGCCGTATTGGCCCCCGCGGTAATTGTCAGCGTTTCATCGCCGCTCAGGCTGGTATTGGTTGACGGCGCCGATGTGCCTTGTGTGGCCGCCGTCGTGATATGGACCGTGTATTCACCCTGCTCCGTTTTGAGGGTATGGTTGATGTATTCAAGCGAACCAACGCTGGTTGTCCCGTTTGCGGCAAAAAGATTCTGCACGTCATTGAAGTTCGTGGTCAGGTAGCCGCGCAGCTTCTCGCTATCGACGGAAAGTGTTCCTTCTATATCCACACTGACGCCGACCAGACCCAAAGTCGAATACGCGGAGGAAACGCCCGAGACACTCTGGATCAGGATCGATGTCAGATCCGCTTTTACGGAGGCGAGCGTCCCTTCGCCGAAGAGAACCCCGCCCGCCTTCTGATTTGCCGCATCATAGGAAGTCTGGGTGTGAATATACGACGAAATGGCATTGTAACTCGAAACGAAGGTGTTGACCTTCTCCATGATCGCGTCGATGTCTCGGCCGATGTTGAGGTTCACTGTGGTGTTGGCATCAGCTTTTAGCAGATCGAGCGTGACGCCGGCCAAAACATCGTCAATCGTATTGGTCGCGCTTGTTATGCTTACGCCGTCGATCTCAATGGATGCATCCGCCCCGGCTACGATCTGGCGAGCCCGGATCGATGCGGCGCTGCCGAGATTGCTGTCCATGTCATAAAGCAGCGTGCCGTCGCTTGTTCCGCCGCTGTTTCTTACATCAATCTCCAGGGCCAGGGAACTTGCCCCTGTGGAGTTATCCACAACCAGCAACTCTCCGGCGTCTGTAATAGATGCGGTTACATTGCCGAAAAGGGACTCTATCTTCGCCAGGAGATCGCCGACGGTCGATGTATCGGAAAGTAGCAGCGTATCGTCGGATACGGCGCCCCCACCCGCTTTTGTTCCTCCGAGGTGAATATAGTCCGTGCTGGAGTAGCCTGTATAGCCGTCGATGTCCTTTATAAGAGTAGCGGCGGTGATGACGGCTCCCGCGGAGGTATTGGCGACATCGCCGGTGACGCCGAAGACATCCGAGACGCCTCCCTTGATGAAACCCAGCGTCTCGAGGATATTGTTCTTGTCTGTGTAGGTATTGGCCGAGCCGGACACCATCAAGCGATAATAGGTCTGGCCATCCTCCGTTTCCGTCGTAATGGAAGCCGTAAGTCCGGCAGCGGACAGTTTGGTTTGCAGCGAGTTGAGCGTGTCCGTGCTGAGGTCGATGGCGCCAACCGCCTGGCCGTTGATCATGATTTCGCCGACGGCCGACGTCTGTGCTGTTGTCAGGCCGAGCAGAGACTGGATGGACTCATTTGTGCTGGTAAAGCGGTCCGTCTGGTCCGCGCCGGCCAGGTGATTCTTTGCCGTCCGGCTGGTGTCTGTGAATCCTAACTTGTTGAGGATGTCCGTTGCCCCTCCGTTGAGCAGGCCGATGCCGGCGGCGCCCGTATGGTCGCTGGTGAGTACCAGCCGGTAATCGCTCGTTCCGTAACCGATAATACCGGCTGCCACGCCCGTCGGACTTGCCCCGGAATTGGCGTTGTTGATCTTGTCCTTCAGGTTGGTCAGCGTGTCCGCAGCAGAAACAGTTATAACCTGGCCGTTAATCAGAATGTCGCCGGTGTAGCCGGCGCCGAGCGCGCTGGACGCGCTGGCGAAGGAGCCGGAAGAGAGCTTCTGAGCGGAGGCGGTGTTGTTAATTTTAAGGGAATACGACCCCAGTGAAGCGGATTCCGACGTCGTCACACTCAACAGGTCGGAAGCCGTTACAGTGGAGCTGTCGGTTGTCATCGTTGATTTGTAGAGGCCGAAATCTTCCAGGCTTTTCAGATTGCCGGCAGCAGTCTTCAGCGACAGGAGCTTGGTATTGAGCGACTGCCACTCGGTCAGCTTGTTTGCGGTGTCCGTCTTTTTTGCCGAGACGAGATCAACGCGCTGATGATCGATCGCGATGAGCTGCGTTATCATCGTCTGCCAATCGATGCCGCTGGAAAGGCCGCTTATCATACTGGTGCTTGTGGCCATGGTAATTCTCCCCTAAACTCCCCGCACCCGAAGGTGCGGGGAGTCAGGCAAAAAAGGGTTTTAAAGGTGTTTACTGGAATAACGAGAGAACCTGCTGCGGGGCCATGTTCGCCTGCGCCAACATGGAGGTGCCGGCCTGGACGAGGATCTGGTTCTTGGTGAAGTTCGTCATTTCCTCCGCCATATCGACGTCTCGGATGACCGAATCCTTCGCCGTCATGTTCTCCAGCGTCACAGCAAGGTTGCTGGCCGCATAAGCAAGGCGGTTCTGGTCGGAACCGACACCAGCGCGGGCTACTGCAAGTGAGCTGATGGCTGAATCAATTACTCCCATAGCTGACACGGCGTTTGTACCAGAGTCGACTGAGGTGCTAGTCAGGCCGAGCGAGGCCGCATTGAAACCATTGACGGAGACAGAGATTTGTGAATCAGCGGTGGTACTTGTGTAGCCAATCTGATAGAGCCCAGTAGCACTCTCATTGGCCCCTGCAATCCGGTCAATTTCAAGTTTAAGATTATCAAACTCGGTATCAATCTTTGCAGTATCGGCGCCGGCAGAGGCTGCCTGGGTGGCCAGTTCCTTCATACGGGTGAGGATGTCGCCGACCGTGCTCATGGCGCCTTCCGCACTCTGCAGGCTGGCGTTTGCCTGCGCAATATTTCTCTGTGCAACCTTAGTGGAGGCGATATCTGCCCGCAACCCCATGGACTGGGCCAGACCCGACGCATCGTCCTTGGCGGAGTTGATCCGGTAACCCGAAGACAGCCTTTCCAGCGATTTACTCATATTGGCGTCGGAAATACCCAGGTTCCTCTGTGTGTTCATTGCCGCGATGTTGTTCTGAATTCTTAATGACATGATTTTATCCTCCTTGATTTTTTAATTCCGGCATCCTTGCCGGACATGGTTTAACAAGTTTTACTTTTTTAACCGGGTTTCATCCAGTTCTGTCCCCGATCACCGCTGCCGCTCCTTTTTCACCTCCTCCCCTTTTTTCTGCTTTTGCCTCGTTTGATACTATTATCGGTAAGGGGAGTCCGGAACTTTAATGCAAAAGCAATGTTTTTTCTTTACGCGGGGTTATTACCTGCAGGTTTGTCGCCCGGAAGCAGCCGGTTAAACCTGGCGTGATCGAACACTTCAGGAGCGATCTGAATCGCCAGTTGGAGGGCCGGTTCAGCCAGCGGCCATTGGCCGCGGCCGCAAAAAACCTCAGCAATGTCGTAAACAATCCGCCCCAGATCCTCGATTGAATTAAGACGGCGCTCCGTATTCATCTGCAGGAGCGACAGGAGATTCTCTAAATGACCAATCATTTCGTCTGTTTCATCCTTCATCCAACTGAGCCTTGCCAGGTGCAGTCTCTTTGCAATTTTTTCATCCCCGGAGAGATATTCATCATCGGCTTTTTGCAGGCAGTCATAGGCGGCATCAGGGTTGTTCCGTTGCAGGAAAATTTGTCCGATTTTTGAATACAGCTTGTTTTGGACTTGCAGAATATCAGGGACGATGTTCTCACGCATCCCTGTCTCATAGGCCATAGTCAGCCATCGCAGGAACTTTTCATACTCTTGCTCTTCAAGATAGAAACGGCAAATGATTTCTGCCCATGCCATGCGCCTGCCGGAATCCTCGAAGGCTTTGATAAAAAACTCTTCCGCCTTCTCCCATTCTTTTGCAACAAAATGCAGTTTGCCCAGGTAGTTGAAGATTTCATGCCTTTTAACAATGCTTTTACAATAAAATCCCCCCATTAGGGAGGGATTCTTTGTATATGCTTCATGGATGTCAAGATAACGTTCCGAGATGGTCCGGCATTGCTCGAAAGACTTCCGGTCCCAATATATCGCCGCAAGGATGTGACAGACGTCCATGTTCATGGGAAAGTAATCAAGGGCTTTTATGCAGATACGTTCGGCATCATCAAATTTCCCCAGGGCACAGTACCCCCGAGCAACCATTGAGAATGTCGTTACACAAAAATCATATCTCAATTTCTTACGACTTATGACTTCCAGAGCCATTTCTCCATACTCCACAGCTTTGTCAGGTTCTCGATGCATGGAATAGGAGGAAGCCAGTTGATGAAGAAGGTAAGCTTCAGTGTAAACTTCGGCAGGCGGCGTTTCCAGCATTTCTTTCAACAGGGTTATCGTCCGGATATGTTTCGCATTCATCTTCTCCGGGGACAGGTCATAACCGTAATGTCTGAGTCTTATGGCGCTGAAGGCGCCCTTTCCCTTGATCTGCAACTGCTCGTGAACCTTCTGGGTAAAGTTCATTCCCCGGTTGTTGCGAAAAAGCCTGACTAAGTTGAAGATGCCCTTGACGCTTCCATCCTTCATAATATCGTGAAACTGACAATGGTAATAATCGACCTTATTATCTCTTACCGCATGTCTTACTTTATGATTATCTTCGGCAAACAGCTCTTCGTCGGCGTCGAGGATAAATATCCAGTCGCCGGTGGCGTAGGAAAGCGACTGGTTGCGGTGCTTACTGTAGTCGTTTTCCCAGGGGTGATGGTAGATTCCGGCGCCGTAATTTTTGGCAATCTCGGCGGTTCTGTCCGTAGAACCGGTATCGACGATGATTATTTCGTCCACGCAGTCTTTGACGCTTTCAAGGCACTGAGCAAGAAAGGCTTCTTCATTTTTTACGATCATGCAGAGGGATATCGTGGGTTTCTTTTTCGTCTTTCTTACCACTTTTTTATTCACTTTATTGCTCCTTGGGCGGGCGTGGGGTTGGGGGTAGTCTTATCCGGTGCGGAGGCCTCTGCTTTAGCTAAGCGCGCCAGGTCGGCTATCGTTTGGTCGATGCCATCGGTGGCGGGCGACAGCTTTTTTACCTGTTCATAGGCTCGCAGTGCCACATTGAACTTTCCAAGTTTGATCGCGCAATCGCCCAGTGTGCCAAGCGCTCCCACATCATGCGGGTCGAGCCGCAGGGCGCGGTTCACATAGTCGGCGGCGTTGTCGTACTCTTCCTGCTGCATGTATAAACTGGCAATATTGTTAAGCAAATCAAGATTACGGGAGTTAATTGCCAGGCCGCTTTTAAAAGCAATCTCTGCCTGCCGGGGCAGGCCAGCCATAAAGTAGCTGTAGCCCAGGGCATTACACAGCGATACAACCTCATCACTTGTATGATTATGATTCAATTCCTCAGTCAACAGTTGAATCGCCCGTTCCCAATTACCGTCGGTTTGCGCATCCTCTACCATTTTTTCAAACATGGCAATGGCGGCTGCTGTAGCTTCTGCTTCCTCGCGGGTGGGTGTATTGATGATCGATGGGCTGATCCCGGCTCCGGGGGAAAGAGGAATATAATATCGGGATAAATCTCGTGTGTCCAGATTAATGGAATAGTTAGCTCCATAGTGTAAGTCTTGCGGCAGCTTCCACTTTGTCTTGAATATTTCCCAATTGCGCAACAGGCTTTGCTGATAATTAATTCCCGCGCCTTTGAATGTTTGACTGCCCGTATGGTGGATGAAGGCATCCAGCGCGATGCGGGCTTTGTAGCCTGCCGCCGCTGCCCGCAGACAAAAATCGTCATCTTCAAAATTGCCGCTGCCGAATTTTTCGTCCAAACCGCCAATTCGGTCAATGACTGCCCGCTTAGCGAGTAAACAAAAACCGACAACCCTCTGATATTCCAAGCTCTTCCCAACATGTTCAGCCGACCACTTTTTGGCGAAGGAAGGCATATCCTTGAGAGTCCGGTAAGAAGCTTCCCTTACTTGCTGTGGTCCCGAAACATTGTTGGAAACCGGGCCGACGATACCCACTTCCGGATACCGCTCAAATACCGCTAACATACGTCCCAACCATCCCTTGGCCACGACGGTATCATTGTTAAGCATCAGCACGTAATTTCCCTTGGCCACGGCCAGCCCTTGATTATTTCCGGCCGCAAAACCCAGATTCTCTTTATTGGCGATCACTTGCACGTTGCTATGATCATCCGCATATTTTTGCAAGTAGTCCAGTGTGTTGTCGGTTGAGCCGTTGTCCACGAGAATCAACTCGTAGGGTTGGGGCGTATGATTTTCGATACTTTGTAGGCAGAGTTTGGTGTCTTTGAGCTGATTGAAGGCGAGGATGATGATAGAGGTTAGTGTTTGTTTCCGCAACCGGGGCTTTCTGCAAAACGCGAGGGCATATTCACCTGTAAACGTAGGTGCGTAATATGGCGATTTAGTTTTCTCGTAAAATTGATCACCATCTTGAAACAGCAGTTTAACATCCTCAAAAAAACCAAGCAGGTAAGAAGAAAATGTGCCACTTTGGTAATAAGCAACATGATACGGATTGCCTACCGGCCCACCCAGAGGCGTAGAAACGACGAACATGCCGTCGTCGGTCAGCAACCGAGTGACCTCCTGTAAAAACTTCTCCCCTTCCGCAACATGTTCCAAGGTTTCAAAACTATTCACCATCTCAAATGACTGATCCGGATAGGGAATATTCCTGATATCCAAAACTTCAAACGACAGATTATCGCGCCGGTAGTGATCCCGGCAGTACGCTATCGTTTCTGATGAAATATCACCGCCTACCACCTGTCGGGCTGTTTCGGCCAGCATATCCGACCCATATCCCGCCCCACAAGCGACATCCAGGACACGCTTACCGGCAACCATGGGAGCTACATGACGATATCTCGCCCAATGCTCCCGCATGATCTGCGGATCCATATTCGGTGCCAAAGGCATAGCCCTCTCACCGGTAAAGAAGTTGCCCCGATCAACTCCGGCTGAAAAATCAACGCCTGCAGACATTGCAGTTTTCACGGATGTATAGAGTTCGCTTACATCCTCTGAACATAAATTTGGTATATATTCATTGATTTTGTCCACATGCCAATCCCACCACTTTAGTTCCAGAAGCATTGCAATGGACTCATCAGAAAACCGCTTTCGAATAGTGCGCGCCGGGTTACCGCCCAGAATGTCATAGGGCGGCACATCTTTGGTCACCACTGTGCGTGCGGCAATAACCGCGCCGTCTCCCACAGTAACTCCTGATAGAATTACAGCATCGTCTCCAATCCACACATCATTACCAATGACAACATCACCCTTGGTGGTGGGCAATGTCGGCAAACCCCGATTGTTGGTGTTGGACCAATCCTTGTTCATCGGCGGCGAAGGGAAGGGGTAGGTTGTTACCCAGTTGTGCCGGTGGTTGCCACCCAGATATATTTTTACGTTGTCGGCAATCGAGCAATACCGCCCAATCTTCAGTTTAACGTCCTCACCCCACCAGCGAATAACCGGCTTTCCGTAGGTAAATTCACCAATTTCAAACCCGTATTTGGTAATTAAATCTGCCATAATATGTCTGGTGTATATAGAACCCGCTGCCATTTGTGGCCTCCTGTCTGCATCTTTCTTAATGGGTATTGCTTTTCTCCTGGTAATTACCGCCAATTGCTCAATGGTAACTTCAAGGGCCAAGGTTTGCGGTGCGATAACACTAACCTCTTGAAATATGTCAAATGCCTGGTTAAATTCATTTTGCTCAATTGCCGAGTTTCCCTTAAGAATTAGCAAATCAACATTATTAGGACTCTGGCTCAAACCCTGATTTATTAACAGATTTGCCCTATCGTACTGTTCCTGGTGTAGATACTGCTTTGCCAACGCCGATAAAATATCTATATTATCTGGATCGATATTGTAGGCTGTTTCCAACATTTCCTGGGCTGTGGTTTCATCTTCTAATTGTCGGAAGCAGTCTGCTAAGTCCCGCCATAAAAAGGCGATGCTTTTATCTGACCCAGACCGCTCAATTGCTATTTTGAACAGTTTGATGGCTTGCGTCCAGGCACCTTCAAGTTTGGCCGATTTGGCTAATTCGATTAAGTGTTGGAGTGTCATTTCTTTGGAGCCTTTTTGCAGCAGCCCCTCTAACAAGGCCATCACATCGGGATGAGTTAAAGAGCTGTACCACGGTAATTGCTGCCACACACTTTCGGCTCTTGGTAGTTCATCCATGTCGAGCAGAACCAAACCGCACAAAGACAGAACGTCCGCACGATCTTGTCCTTGCTGCAGAACATCATTAATCACTGGCAAGACATCGGAAGCGCACTGCTCCCGGGATAGCTTGATTAAATTTAACTTTCTTTGAAAGTCGGCATCATCTGAAGCCAATGCTTGTTGTTTGTATAACCAGGCATCCTTTATAAAACTTGACACCTGGCAGACAATCTTGTTTTGGGAATAGCAATTCCAGAAGTGCTTGCTCACGGATTTTCCCATTTTCTGCCGTTGAGCAGGAGTTAATTGATACGCCTCACGCAATGCCAGTTTAGTCAATGAAATATCAAGCAGTGGCCAACTGACCCCCTGATATTGTGGCAAATAGTTTAACATATCACCTTCTACCAATACGGTACCGGTTTTTCCCGATGGAATCAGAATAGCATTTTCCGAGGTTAGGGAAAAATTGCTTTCTGGCGGGTTCCACTCTGTGGAAGCGATAATCAGCTTATGGCGAAAGGCAGCCTCCGCAACCGGACACGCGCCAGAAACATCAGTTGAAACGTAAACATCGCAACCGTCAATAAGACGTAAAATATCCAGCCTTGTCCCCAACGCGTCATCAATAACAATTTTAGCTCCTGATTGTGTTTGTTCTCTTAATGTTTTGATCGTGTTAAATAAATCACTTTGTGGCTGACCATTTACCGGGTGCCAGTTAGGGTAATTTACCTTGAGGTATAGTTCGGTGCCGCCTGTTCCTTTAAACTCTTCCAAATAAGCTTGAATCAGTGCCTCCCAACGGCGATTCGGTGAAAAAGTGCCTATAGATAAAAACCGGAAAACCTGGCTCGATGTATCAAATCCTCTTTTGCATATCGGAACTATAGGTAACATTTGCCATGTATTCGGAGGTGAAACTAAGCGGACTTTATCAGGATTAATGCCAGATGCTAACCATGCGGACTTTTCTGCCTCGCTCATAAACCAGA
Organism: Syntrophales bacterium; assembly: GCA_023229765.1. NCBI lineage: Bacteria > Pseudomonadati > Thermodesulfobacteriota > Syntrophia > Syntrophales > Syntrophales bacterium. The sequence continues at coordinate 313,755 of JALNYO010000001.1, forward strand.
CCTGGTTCATACGACTGCAAATATCAATCCATTGGGGAGGCACATTCTTTCCGACAAATCCGGTCATCATTATCCGGACATGCGGTTCCGGCAATTGGACTGTAAGCCATGCATCAGCCGGATTATGAAAGAAAATAGCCGACACCGGAGGAATGACAGGGGTCTTTTCAAGCGTTTCAAAAAAACCAATATCACAGTCGTCTATTCCGGGTTGAACATCACCAACATTCACCACCCTGACTTTGAATCCTGCATTGTGCAGCGCCATTACACATGCCCGTGATCCGCCAGCGAGACCAGTTCTATTATAAAATGCCGAAACCCATACGATAGTTCCATGTTCCTGCAAGATCATAAGGTCACTTCCTTTGTAAGATAATAATGACTGGAGATAAGTTACATTCTTTTTGTTGCCTAAAATCCGTATGATGTTCAAATACCGTCAATCCATCTTCCTGCCGCTTTGAAAAACAATACCTGTATCAAGAAGCCCTGTGACGTTCTTATAGCCCCAGATTATAAATCAACTTCTTCAATTACTCATTGATATCGTCATAACCTATTTCAGACTGCGTTATCCGAATAAAATCCTCCAGTTGTTTTTTCCATCCAGCAAAAAATTCCTCGCTTGATACAGGAAACGGGAAAGGTATTACAGACCCATCTGCATTTATCAATCTCACATCACAACCACACATCTTAGCTTCAGTGGCCAAAGAAGTCGTGTCGTCATAACTATAAAAATTTTACACCTCTGCAATAAATCTATCAATTTCTGCTTTGACTTAGGCCAATCGAGAGTAATTTCTATACCGTCCAACGGTATTCTTTTTTTCCAAGCACCTTTATAAACCCAAATACAATCATGTTCTCTATGTAATCCCAAGTCCTTAAGATTATCATCCCAAAAAGGAATGCGAAGAGGCTGCCCTTGAATGTTTGTATACTTTTCTTTAGGCAAATAGAAGAACACCATATCAGTATTTAAATATTTACCATCTCCGCCACAAATACCTGGAACATTTAACAACCATCTAACCACATTCTTCGCCCTTAAAGGGTTACCATTAACAATCTCAGGATAGATGATTACGTCATCATCGGTCACCTCATTTATCGCTGCAGTCTCTGATCCAAAACAATAGTAAATACAATCATAACCCTTCCTAATCAAAGATTTCTGTAAATTATACAGAGCCATTAAACCACCACTACGATGATGCCATATAGGGGCATAAATGATATACCGTTTCATGAAAGTACTTCTCCGAAAAAAGTTTTTCTGACGTACATAAGTATCACAATTTCTTTAAAAGCTTTACGCAAACTGATCCGACGGGGGGCATGGAATATTCTTAAACCTGAATCTTTCTGGTTTTTGAAAAAGGTTACACATAGTCCATAACCAAATGGACAGATCACAGCATAAAGACAGGAACGATTATATGTTGCATAACTTCGCCCAAATGCTGGCTTTATAGCCCCCGATTATAAATCAACTTCTTTAATTCATCATTATACGCATAAGGGCTATCAATATCATCGATCATGATGGGCTGATCTTTAACAAGTGGGCGAATGAGCATTTCGCCATTCATAAGCTCTCTGCAAGAAATCTGGCCTTTCTGAATGGGTATCGCCAGGTAGATATCCTTATCACTTAGGGTGTGACCTTCCGGTAAGTCACTCGCAGCATAAACACCCCTGACCAGTGCATCAAGATAGGTCTTTTCCTTTTCGGGGATAACACGTCTTTGGTAACCACTGCTGCCGCACATCTCTTTTGCCTTCTTAACAGCTTTGAACCACTGATCAATTTGTTCCGGAAGCGAACAGTAGGGTGATACAGAATGTTCTCCTTCATCGATATCGATATGTCGCTCAAAGGTCCGGGCCCCTTTCGCATAGCCTATCATGATGGAAGCTGTCCAATCGTGATATTCATGGGTGGATAAACCAATCGTGTGGTTGTGATAACGGTTCTTCAGAAAATCTATTTGATTGAGTTCCAATTCATAATCTTCTGACGGATAAATTGACACACAGTGGTTAACTGCCAAAGGTATGTTCCTATTCTCGAAAAAGGTTACTAAATCATCCATGTCCTTAAGAGAAGTTCCCCCGGTGGAGACAACCACCGGCTTTCTCGTTTTGGCAATCTTTTCAATGAGCACCCAATCATTCGAATCGGAACTGGCCATTTTAATAATTTGGACACCTAAATTAACGCATAAGTCAACAGATCGTTCATCGAACGGGGTGGCCATAGGAATACATCCACTCGTCCGGACAGCCTTTACAAGTGTCACAAAATCATTCTCGGACAACTGGGTGTCTATCGTTTTTTTTATGTATCTAATATCAGCACGATCACGAAAATCCTTGTGGATAAAAGTGTTAACATCACGTATTTGCAATTTTATCGCTGCCTTGACATTGTTGAAACGAACGACACGGCCAAAATCCGTCACAATTTTTAAACCGCGCTCAACTTTGCCCAAATGGTTATTCGCAAGTTCGAGAACAAATAATTCATCAAATATGTCCCTGTTCATAGATTCTCCTTTCGAACAATTTTAAGTAAGTCAGATATCGTGCTCATTTTAAAGTCGATAAATGTAGAATCTTCTTCAAAATGTCCATATCCATAAGATACAGCCGCAAACCTGATGCCACAAGTTTTTGATGCTGCTTTATCCTCCTGTGAATCGCCAACATATAGTGTTTTTTCAAGATCAAGGGTGTGCCTAGCAATGAGATGAGCCATCGCATCGGATTTGGATGGAAAAGCAGGTGTTGCCGAATCAGGCGACACTACATCTACAAAATACTCCCTGATGTTCAATAAATCTAAAATGTTCTCCGTTGGAAGCTTCGGTTTGCTTGTCACCAAGTAATTGCAAATATTGAGATTTTCAAGTTTGATTAAGGTATCCTTTATGCCATCGAACAGCACAGTTTTTTGCCACCCGCCATTATCGTATGCCTTGCGGAATTCTTTAACCAGTGTTTGCAACTCGTTCCCTTCTATATCTGGAAATATCCGACGAAAGATGTCGCTAATTGGAGGCCCAATGAACGGGCGTAGTTCAAATAAAGCTCTCTGGGGGCATATAGAATCGACAGCACACCGACTCGCATATTCAATCCCGGGTAGCGAGTCGACCAAGGTTCCATCCAGATCAAAGATTATATTTTCTATCCGCATCAATCCTCGATTGGCGTTATCCACAGATTTTCAAGCAGTTCTTGCCGATCCAAAAATGGATACATGTCCTCCAACGGTGCCGATACCATCCGGCCACCGGGAAGTTGTTTGGAACTGGTTTTTGGCTCAAACGTTTGCTCAGGATCGAGCATGACATCGCACAAAACAGGTCCTTCCTGGGCGAGTATTTCATCAATAGTGTTCGCAAAATCAGCAGATTCGACTCTGTATGCAGGCAGACCATACGCTCCGGCAATCTTGACAACATCAGGGAAAGAAGTGCCGCTCTCGGGACTTTCACCAATGAAATTGCCAAAGAAATTCCTTTGGGTAATCCTGATAGAGAGATAACCACTGTTATTCAGGACAAAAATTTTGATCGGTAGTTGATGATGCGCAATGGTTTGCAATTCCTGAATGTTCAGTTGCATGCTGCCGTCGCCTGCCAGGCAGATAATCCGTTTCCCCGCACGCGCTACCGCGGCGCCAATCGCTGCGGGCAGATCATATCCCATCGATGCCGATCCGGAATTGCTGAAGAGACGTTGTCCCTTTTTCAGAAAAGCTGTTTGATAAGGAACGATACACGCCGTTGCATTTGCACAGACCACAACATCATCATCGGCCAATCTGTTAAATAACATTTCCATAAAGTGGTAAGGATTGATTCTGCCATTATAAGTCCGATGTCGCTCTAAAACTACAGGATATTTCGAAACCCGCTCCCGGCACCAAGCCTGCCAAACCTGATGCTTATTTTCATCATAATTGGACTGATCGATCTGCCTATCCAATTCTTCAAGAAACAAACGAGCATCACAATGAACCGGCATATCAATTTTGACCATCGGACGCTTGAATTCAGCCACGTCCGCATCGACCTGAATCTTAAATGCTTCACGTGCAAAAGACTGCCAATTGTAGCTGACCTGCCGCACGTTCAAGCGAGCACCGAGGATCAATAAAAGATCCGAGTTTTGCACGGTAAAGTTGCCGGCCCGTGTTCCGATCGTTCCGGGCCGTCCGCAAAAAAGAGGATCATCGGACGCAATAATATCGTGCGTCCATGCTGTGGTGACAGGTATTCTCAACCTGTGAATCACTCTATCAAAAATATCAAGGGCGTGAGCAAGACGGATCCCGGTGCCTGCCATGATGACCGGTCGTTTCGCAGTTATAATTTTTTCAAGAATATTATGACATACTTGAGGTAATTGCTCCAGATCCCAAGCAGGGATATTCTCCTGCGGGTTATATCCCTGTAATTCGTTTTCATCTATCACGCTGGCCTGGACATCCATGGGAATATCCAGCCAGCAGGGACCGGGTGGTCCTTGTTGCGCCAGATGGATCGCTTTCTCCAGATGGTATCGTATGGACAAAGGATCATCCACCAGAATGGCATATTTTGTAATGCCACGCGCCATGCTGATAATGTCCCCTTCCTGATCCCCCAATTGTCTGAGACCGGGAATGTTATATGTTGCCATACATGTTTCTCGTTTGATTTGTCCGGAGATCACCAGCATCGGGATGGCATCCGTCCAAGCCCCGAAAACGCCGTTGAGGGCGTTAATTCCGCCAGGCCCCGAAGTCACATTAATGACCCCAAGCTTCCCGGTGATGCGTGCATAACCTTCGGCAGCCATCGCACTGGCCTGCTCGTGATGATTGCAGATGTAATTGAGGCGTTTTTCTTTGCGGATGGAATCGTTCAGGTGCATGGCGCCACCGCCGGTAAGCATGAAAATATGGCGTACGCCATAATCGGCTAAATATTTAAAAATGTAGTCTGATAGTTTGATCATTTTTTATACTTTCATGGCATACATAATCAAATCAAATCCATTAAATCCATGAGAACGTAAGAAATATTTATAGCTACCGTTATTCGGCAACTCCATACATGACCGTTTCAAATCCGTTGAATGCGTGCATTCGGAGATAGCATTTGTACCCCCCCCAATGATCTCATTTACCAATAGCGGTATTTGCCATAGATCAGCAGGGCGATGGTACAAGGAAATAGCCAATCCAGGCCTATATTTGGAAATAATTTCGCGGGCACCCAGCAGGGCTTCATATTCGGCGCCTTCAATGTCCATTTTGATCAAGGTCGGTGCGAAATCAGGAATGACGTCATCCAGGGATAAACACTGAATAACAACATCCCCCGTCGTGTTCAGCAAACTGGCCTCACCTTTGCCGGAAGAAAATCGCATCTGCTTCGTCGAAGAGTGAACACCACAAGGCCAAAGGGTTACATTTTTCAAACAGGTTAAATTGTTCTTAACGAATTGAGAAAGTTTGTCAAAGTTCCCCTGATCAGGCTCGAAGGCCGCAACAGCCTCGATTGGAATATCATTCTTGATTAGATAAGAAAGCGTGTCGCCATCAAAGGCGCCGCAATCAACAAAACGGAGTGGCGTTTTCCATGCAGGCAGATCAGGGGGGAAGTACTGATGTTCCATGTCTGGTTTGGGGAGGGCATTGTAGTCTCCCGTAAGGCGGAATTGTATTATGGCCTTGTAGATATTTTTACTTATATCGTCTTCCCAAAGGTTAAATGCCTCTTCTATGAACGGCTCAAATGACCTGTAGTAAGCACGAGAGGTAAGCCAGAAGCGCTCACCAAGTTCCCTGCCAAAATGATCATAGGGTTCAATAAGGGTGACAACACGACCATAACCTATAGATCTAAGCATTGCGATGATCGGTGGAATTTCAACATCGCGATTGTGTATCGCGACAATGACATTAGTTTTTTTGCGCTCATCCGCTGAAAATTGGCGGTCATTGGGTTGATAAATGGGAACACCGTCCCAATAAGTATCTTGCTTCGCCTTTTTATCCAAGAAACCGCTGATATGAATACCGTTGTTCCTTAAAACGCGAAACACATCTTTACCAGTGTTCCCGGCACCGTAAATGATCGTTTTAGTGCGCTCTTTCCAGAATAGTTCCTGTTTTGTTAAGTCATTAAATTCTTGAAAAATTGAATGAACCGATTCTCTCATTTTATTTATCCAGAAATATGATCGAATTAGACAAACCAAGAATGTTGATTTGTTTAGCAATTTCCTTTTGATGGAGAAGGGTGGTCACTAAAATTGGGTGCGGCAGATTCCCGATTTTTTCCGGTGATATGATCGGAATATCCTTAAGCATTTTACCCTGGTTAATCGGATTGTTATCAACAAAAGCAACAATATCTGCTTTCGCCAAAGAAGTTTCTGCCAATAGTTTCATGACTAATTGACCTGTACCCCAGACAATCAGCCGATTTGATTTAGCCAGTACCTGCTGTATTTTATTATCAATCTTGGCCAATATTGTTTTTGATTTGGCAATATAATCCCTTATATTGGAAACGAGTTCAACATCTTTGGCAAGGCTGAACTGGTTTGGGCGCTGGTCATTGATTGCAGATACGCTGTAAATTGACGGGTAAGGCATGCCCGGAGAAGACTCGATTTCCTTTTCTCCTTTGATTATGACTGTAAATCCGCACAGGTTCATTAAATTTTCAAGACACCGTTGAGAGAAATGATTGATATGCTCGGTATTGAAGTCCTGAAAGGGCGCAAAAACATAATCGTTGTATTGAGAAGCATTCGGCACTTCAATGTAGACATATGTTTTATGCTTATCAGTTGCAGATAGATAGATAGCGCTTAACGCACCCTTTAAATTAATTACATGTTCGAGAACATGAGAAAGCAGGATGCAATCATAAAGACCAAAATTTAATGGATCTGACAAAGATCCAACTTGGGCGTCAATTCCCAAACGACGGACATTTTCAACACATGCCGAGGATGGATCAACGCCAAATAGTTTTGTATAACCAAGTCCTCTAAAGGCTTTTAGAAGTCCGCCATTGGCACATCCGATGTCAAGAATGCCGGCTTTCCTATCTGGCAAGAAAGAGTAAATGAAACTTGCCGTTTCATCGAAACGCTTTTGCTCCCAAGATGTTTTTCCACCGCCCGTAGCAGTTTTATTATCTTCATATTTTGAATACTTCGCATAAAAGAGATCATACTCATCTTGCGTGACCGATGTATCCGCATATACAAAACCGCATTCATGGCAGCAAACCACATCGTAACCTTGGGATAAAGGATGACCCTCGGGCAAGACAAATTTCTGCGTATGCAGAAGTTCTGCTTCAACATTTTCACAGACGGGACAAGCTCGCACGGCTCTTTTGTTCATCCTCGTATTGCGCCTTTTTGCCTTTCGTAAAGGACAGTCCGTCTTATGCCCTCGTTCAGATCAACGATTTGCTGCACGCCTAATTCCCGAGTAATCTTATGATTTGAAGGAACATATCGTTCTGGCAATTGGTTTGATCGGGTATTCCCTTTTATTGAAATTGATAATGCCGGTTTGAAATGTGCGGCAATTTCTTTTGCCAGAGCCACAATCGTAATATCTTTGTCTGAGCCCACATTATAGGGATGGTTGGATTTTCCCCGTAAAAAGATGGTCCACAACCAGATCGCCAAATCGGCAGCATACAAGTAAGACCGGTAAGGGGTCCCATCACCTTTGATTTCAATAGGACTGCCTTGTAGGCCATCGCTGATGAAGTTTCCGATAGCATAATGAATATCGAGAGGCAAATAGGGTCCAACAAAGGCAAAACAGCGGGCGATCTTGGTCTGGATGCCGTACATTTTCGCGTACATCGTGCAAAGCATCTCAGCCGCCCGTTTTCCTTCTCCGTAGGCTGAGTTGGGGTCCGTGGGATCGGGGGCGCCGGTGTATTCCTCCGGGATGTGGGTCATCTCAGGCGGTTGTTTTCCATAAACCGCCCCGGAGCTGGTAAGTAGAAACTTCTTTGTCCCTGCGTGACGGGAAAATTCCAGCGTATGGAGGGTTCCTTCTATGATGGTGTCCCACATCAGAAGGGGATTTTCTTCGTTCAGTTTGGCGCTGGCCTCCGTGGCGGCATGGATAACATAGGGGAATTGCCCTTCGGGGAATTCAAAATCCCGTACGTCACCAATGTGAAATTTTATAGCCGGATTGGTGGCCAGGTGAGGCGCTTTCTCCAAAAACGATTCATAATTGCGGGTAAGAACCAGAACTTCGGCATTTAGATGCAGCTTATCATTTATCAAAGCAAAGCTTTCCAGAAGCCAACAACCGAAAAAGCCCGTCCCGCCCGTGATGAAAATTCTCTGATCGCGAAGCTCTTCCCATAGGTCGCGGGTGTGGGCGAGGATATGATCGAGGTCTGTGGCGAGCGGGTTCATTGAGTTTGACTTTTCGTTTACCACGTCTTCCAAGGCGCCTTCCCCGTTTGCCAAACATCTTCTAAATATTTTAGATCCCGGGCGGTGTCCATGCACTGCCAGAAGCCTTCATGCTTGTAAGCGAAAAGTTTGCCTTCTTCGGCAAGTTTTTCCATCGGGGCGTGTTCCCACATCACATCTTCATTTTCCTTGATATAGCTTAGTGCTTCTAAGTTAACGACAAAGAAGCCTCCGTTTATCCACCCTTCATGGAGGGTGGATTTTTCCTTGAAATGGCGAATCTGATTACCTTCAAATTCGAGAGCGCCAAAGCGGGCTGGAGGACGGACGGCGGTCAGAGTAACCAGGCCGTTGTTGCTGTGGTGAGATTTTAGCAGTGTATCCAAATTCACATCACTGACGCCGTCGCCGTATGTCAGCATGAAAGTCTCTTGATTGATCATGGATGCCAGGCGCTTGAGGCGGCCACCTGTCAGGGTGGTTTGACCCGTATCGATGAGATGGACTTTCCAGGGATCACAGTGATTGTAGTTGATGCTCCGTACCTCACCGTCATTGAGCGAAACGGTAAAATCCTGGTTCAAACTGTTAAAATCAAGGAAATATCGTTTGATATGTTCTCCCTTATAGCCCAGGGCAAGAATGAATTCGTTGAACCCATATTGGGAATAGTGCTTCATGATATGCCAAAGGATGGGCCTGCCGCCGACTTCCACCAGTGGTTTCGGGCGCACCTCCGTGTACTCCACCAAGCGGGTTCCCAATCCGCCGCAGAGAATTACAACAGGGATGTTCTTATTGCTTTCTTTTTTCATGACTTTTTCCCAAAACGGATCTTTCTAAAAAGATTTTATCGTTTGATTATTTACTTTCCTGAAAAATCTTCAAGTATCAAAACATTAATGTCTTTCACTTTCTTCAAACCGGAGTCATTGGTTAAAAACATAGCAGCGCCATATAGGATTCCGACAGCTATCTGAATTGCATCAGGAGTCCTGATTGCATATTTTGCCCGGAGCTTTGCCGACAATTCGGAAACTTCATGAACAATCTCATACGTTGTTAATCCTTCAGCGTGCAGCAATATCTCCCGGTATTCTTCGGCCAGAGATTCATTTTCCTTCTTGAATGGAAGGACCAATACCTCTAACAGTGTGATTGTTGAAGTCAGGGCTTCAATGTTCCCGGCATCAATTTCAGCAAAAATCGGTCTTACTACGTTCAGATATTTAGGATCCTTTTCAATGAAATAGATAAAGGGAGCGGTGTCGATACAAATTATTTTTCCTCGCAATTGATCGACTAACTCCATGACTCTCTCTCCTTCTGAACATAATCATGCGCATCAATCCCTTTCCATAGGTTAGCACCCAGTCCCTCAAGCTGCATAATGCTACTTTTTTTCTTTTGGCCGATGGATTTTTTTAGTCTGGCTGATATGATCTCCAACAGGGTCAACTGTTCTTCTATGTTTAAAAAATTTATTCCTTTTACGCAGTCGCTATAGGTAATCGATGTTTTTCTTGCTTCCATTTTGTCGTATCCTTTCAGTTTCATTCTTGGGCTTCAAGTTCAATCATTTCCGATGCAATTCCTGTGCAAGTTTTCTGCCAAAACTTGAAACGAGAGTTAATATCCGGAAAGTTCTTTAACATTCTGGACCTTATCTACAAAAACCTCTCAGTGTTTCCAGCATATATCCCATCATTCCCTCCGTCATCCCCGGATACACCCCGACCCAGAAGGCATCGCGCATGATGCGGTCGGTCGTGGGCAAATCGCCAATCACCTGGTAATTTTTGCCGGCCTTGCGCATCTCGTCAAAACAAGGGTGCTTGATAAGATTACCGGCGAAAAGCATCCGGGTCTGGATTCCTTTTTGTTCGAGGTGGTTCACCATCATCTCACGGGTAAAGCCTGCATCTTCACGCACGGTGAGCAGAAAACCAAACCACGATGGATCAGAATTTGCGGTAGCTTCGGGCAGAATGAAACGCTCCTCCAGGCCGCTTATGCCGTCACGCAGAATTTTCCAGTTTCGCTTACGCGCCTCGATGAAGGAAGGCAGCTTCTCAAGCTGGGCGCAACCAATGGCGGCCTGCATATCGGTTGCCTTCAAGTTGTAGCCAAAATGGGAATAGACATATTTATGATCGTAACCCAAGGGAAGTTCACCGAACTGCCGGTCAAAGCGATTGTGGCAGGTATTGTCCCGGCCGGGTGGGCACCAGCAATCGCGGCCCCAGTCGCGGAAGGATTCTACAAGCCGTTTAAGTTTTGAATCATTGGTATAGACAGCCCCGCCTTCGCCCATGGTGATGTGGTGGGCGGGATAAAAGCTTGATGTGCCGATGTGCCCTGATGTTCCGGTATAACTCCAAGAACCGTTTTGAAAATAGCGTGAGCCGAGGGCATCACAATTGTCTTCAATCAGCCAGAGGTCGTTCTTGTCGCAGAAGGCTTTAACCGCCGCGAGATCAAACGGGTTGCCCAACGTATGTGCCAACATAACCGCTTTTGTTTGGTTTGAAAGCGCGGCCTCCAATTGCGTGACATCAATATTGCAGGTCGGAAGCGATATATCGACAAAGGCCGGCACGGCGCCATATTGGATGATGGGGGAAACGGTGGTGGGAAAAGCGGCCGCTACAGTGATCACTTCATCTCCCGGCTTGATCCGGCGTTCACCCAGCTCGGGCGAAGTAAGCGCCATGAAGGCCAGCAGATTGGCGGAGGAACCGGAATTGACTAATGAACAATGCTGCACACCGAGGAACGCGGCAAACTCTTTCTCAAACTTCTCTGCATAGCGACCGGTAGTCAGCCAGAAATCGAGTGAGGAATCTACCAATGAGGTAATCTCGCGCTCATCGAAAACCCGACCGGCGTAAGGAATACGGTCCCCGGGGGTGAAGGAGCTTTTGGATGTCCGGGAATGAACACCATCGTAGTGGGAAACAACGGTGTTACGTACACTGGCTCGAAGCAGTTCATCGATTTTTGCATTGGACAGGCGACCGATACCGGCACGCTTGATGTTTTTTTCGGTTATCACCAGCACCTTATCGGCCCGTATAACGCTCCTTTTGAGGATGGCGCCGCACTCAAGATCAGTTGGATCAATGACTACGGCAGAGGTGTCGAAACAGTAATTATCAACCTCACTGGTCATGTAGGCTACTGTAATATCTCCCAATTCTGATGATTGTGAAATGATAACGGCTGGGCGCACTTTTGAGCCGGCCTGATTGGTATAGGGAAAGTCAAGCAGGACAATTTCTCCCACCCGGGCATTCCTATTTGAGTTCAAAATAGGCCTCCCAGTCAACATTGGCATCATCATTTGTGTCAAAAAAGGCAGCCAGACCTATTTGCTTGAACTCTTCATCGCTTGACCTTCGGCGGGCATGATACTCCGCAGCGGGGATTGTCGTCTCATTAGTTTCTTCTGACGGTATCACAATAATATTGAGTTCTGCTGAAAGGATATCCGCAGGTATCGGCTCGATTAATTCAATTCGTCCCGCCTTATACTGCGCTTTTATCGCCAGCATGACTGTCCTCCTTTTGTGGCTTTTCTTCGTACTTGCGGATCTGCTCCAGACAGAACTGATGCATGTCTTTTGTTTGAGGTTCCGAGTAAAATTCTTTATACCAATCCGCTGTCATTTGCAAACATTCGTCAATGGTGAGAACGCTGTGCCAGTGGAGATAAGCGTGGGCCTTGTCGCAATTCAGCTTGAGAAGGTTCGCCTCATGAAGGGACTGCGGATCTGATAGGTCATTCCAGGAACCTTTGCCCCAGTATTTTATCAATCGCTCAGCCATTTCGGCGACGGTCAGATGACTGCTGTCCTCCGGGCCGAAGTTCCAGGCGTCGGAATATTTTTGAGGGTTTTGCCACAGGGCGGCGCCGAGCAGCAGATAACCACCGAGGGGCTCCAGTACGTGCTGCCAGGGGCGAATGGCATTGGGGTTGCGGATGCCGATGGGTTGCTTACTGCTCAGGGCGCGGATGCAATCGGGAACCAAGCGATCTGCACCCCAATCGCCGCCGCCGATGACGTTGCCCGCCCGGGCGGAGGCGGCGCCGATCGGCCTGCTCTGTGCGGCGTTCGGAGAAAAGAACGACTTCAGATAAGCGCTGAAAACAAGTTCCGCACACCCTTTGGAGGCGCTGTACGGGTCATGACCGCCCATCGGGTCATTTTCCCGGTAGCCCCAAACCCATTCCCTGTTTTCATAGCATTTGTCGCTGGTGATGTTGACCAGGACTTTGACGCTGGAGGTTTTACGGACGGCCTCGAAAACGTTGACCGTGCCGCCGACGTTCGTGTCGAAGGTCAATTTCGGCTCTTCGTAGGAGCGGCGAACAAGGGGCTGGGCGGCGAGGTGGAAAACAAATTCCGGCTGATATTTTTCAAAAGTCTCCATCAACCGGTCGAGATCGCGGATATCTCCGTGGATATGGGTGATCTTTTCCCGGAGCTTCGTTGCCTCAAAAAGGCTTGGCTCGCTTGGCGGATCAAGGGAATAGCCGATGACATCCGCCCCCAGTTCCTTCAGCCAAATCGCCAGCCACGACCCCTTGAATCCGGTGTGGCCGGTGATCAAAACCCGCTTACTTTTGTATATGTTATCGAACAATGATCAATTCTCCGAAGGTTTGTACACGGAATATCTTTTCCAAAACGGGTCGAAACGGATATGGCTGTCGTGCAGGTAGTTGGGGCTGCAAATAGAGACATAATCAATCTTTTTATTTTTTTCGCGGCGGTATTTGTCCACGAAGCGGTCAATAAGCTCAAATTCGGAAAAAAATGCCGCTTTTGGGGAAAAACTGTCAATTATGCCGATGCTGTCGTTTTTGTCGAGGGCGGCAACGAGGGTGTTTCCGGTATCCTTGATGGCTTTCAGATGTCGGGGGACGATGTCGCCGGCAACGTCGATAAGCGCAAAACTATTTGTCATATCAGGCCTTTTATCAATATTTAGAAGTCATCTTTTAATGTTTCAGCTAATGCCTCTTTTTTTACCACAGCACCTGATCGAAATTAAGCAATTATAATGCCGTTGAAATTATCAGTCCCTTATGTTCACGGTTTTTCATTCTTGACTGAGAGGCTGTCCCGCTACGTATCTATAATTTGTTTTATGAAGAGCTAATTGCAAAACGCTTTGTCATGCCCGAATGCTTCTGTCTGGCATCCATGATTTCAAACACTTACAAACTGGATTATGAACATTAAGCTTCGCTTTCCCGCCCCAAAGAGTCGCGGGAATGACAGAGCTGGGAGTTTTGCAATTACCTCTGAAGATAAAACTTAAACGCTCAGGAATCTATCTTCCCCGTTTCGCGAATATATTTCAGCAGTTTGATCCCTTCAGCAAAATCATGATTGATCTTGAGGCCTTCGTTGATTGTTTCGGCCGCCGTTTTCCATTCTTCCTGGGCAATGTAAACCCGGGCCATGTTGTAATAAATTCCCTCATCCCGAGGCGAGGCGACGAGGGCCTTTTTGAACTCCTGCAGAGATTCATCATAACTGCCCGCCCGGCGGTGTTCTATGCCGGCCGTGTTGAAAGCTTCGGCAAGGAGTTCTGCAAGATCATCCTTGTTTTTCAGCAACTCCAGCGCTGCCGTCGGATTTCCGTTTTCAATGAGTGTTTTAATTATGTTTAATTGAGCTTCTGTGTCGTTAGCCGGGGGAGCGGGATTCGCAGTGCTTTCCTTCTTTTCTTTCGGTTCCTCCAATAGGTCCGTCATTTCATCGCTTTTTATTTCAATGAGTTGCTTCATCAATTCGAGAGTGGGGGCGATTTCGTTGTCTCGAAACGTGACAGGCCCATAGATATCGCGGAATTGTTTGCTCTCCGCGAGGGTCTTCTGGAAATCGTTGATCTCCTTTTGCAGCGCCTTTTCGTCGGCGGGGATCATGTTGGTGGAGCTAATTTTCTCCAGAACCTCTTTGAATTTCAAGAGGCAGGAAAAAACATTCCCCTTTTGCAGAACGTTTCGGCATTCGGTCAGCCTGTGGGCTATCTTGCCGGCGTCATCCCTGTTTATTGCCTCTGTCATTTTGTGCATTCCTCCATAAATCGATGATGGTTTTCATGCGAACAAAGTGAAAATTTACTCGGATGAAATAAAGATTTTCGGCTGAGCTAATTGCAAAACGCTTTGTCATGCCCGAAAGCGCAGCTTAATGTCCATAATGCTTCTGTCGGGCATCCATGATTTAAAACACTTACAAACTGGATTATGAACATTAAGCTTCGCTTTCCCGCCCCAAAGAGTCGCGGGAATGACAGAGCTGGGAGTTTTGCAATTACCTCGGCTGCCTAATTTTACATATAGCACATTCTCCGAAAAACGTGCAAGATTGGGGAGATGAAAAAAATGTTATCGTCCTGAAAAAAATATTAAAGTTTTTGCATTTTACTGCCGATCAATGATATGCCGGAATACATTGTAGAGGGAGGTTTATATGGTAGTATCCATGTATAGCGTTGATAGCATGATCAACGCTTACAACAAGCAGCAGCGGGTTAAAGCCAGACACGCTGCCCCTGACGATTGGGGCGGATCGGGAAAGGGAAAAACCAACGATGAAGTTACTCTGTCCAAACAGGGCATTGAGGCTGCGGACATCTACAATAAACTGACGAACAAACTTATCGATAACATGCTGAAAGAAGAAAAAAAATAACTGACGGCATGGTTGTTGATTCCGTTTCCTCATTCGTTTATCTGGTTTTTTAGAGAAATCGGGAGGCTGGCTGGTTTTGCTTGATGCCGCAAAAATGGAAAAGGTAAATAGTAAAGTTGTCCTGGTTGTGGACGATTACGCGCCCACCCGGATTCTAATTTTGGAGGCGCTTGAGCAGCAGGGTGAGTACGAGGGCCTGGAAGCCGCAAACGGGGTTGAGGCGATTGCGCTTTTAGAAAAGAATCCCTGTGATATGGTGATTACCGACGTCATGATGCCCGGTATGGGCGGCATGGAGTTGCTGCAGTCTCTGCGGGAGAGGAATTTTGATATTCCGGTAATCATGATGACCTCCCGCCCCGCTGTTGATCTTACCGTTTCCGCGATGAAAAGCGGCGTCGTTGATTTTCTGCAGAAACCCTTTGATATCGATAAAATGATCTTCAAGGTTGACCTGTATCTCCGGGAGGGCTCTGGTCCCACACCTGTTTCCCGGCAGGATTCCCTGGCCATGAAAGAGGAGCGGGAGCAACTCTCCCTGAAAAGCTATGTCTATGAGGCGGTTGAACGAGCCGCTGGCGACAATGATGAGATTTTTCAGACCATTGTCGAATTGGCGATGCGGATTGTAGATGGTGAGAGCTGCGCGCTTTTCCTCTACGATAAAGAATATCGTAAATTTTATCCGAAGGCGCAGAAGGGAGAGGATTACGGTTTTTATGGGGCCAACACCATCTCAACCATAACCGATATCTATCAGGAGGCGGTCGATAAAAAAGACGCGCTGATGGTGCATTCCGACAGCGACCCTTTTATTTCCCCGTCCATTATTTGCGCGCCCTTGCTGATCCACGGAAGCGTTCTCGGGGTGCTGAGCATCCGGAAAAAGAGCCTTGGCGGGGTTTTTACGAAGAACGACCTCCAGCAGATTTTGGGCCTGGCGAAAAGGGCCTCCCTGAACCTCGAAAACAAAATCCTCTATGAAAGCATGTTTGATAATTTGACGAGCACCTTTATGGCGCTTGTGGCGGCGATTCAGGCGCGGGATCACTACACGGAGGAACATTCCCGCCGCGTTACCGAGACCGCCGTCAACATAGCTCAACAAATGGGGTTATCTCCGACCGAGGTGGAGCGGCTGCGGGTTGCCTCGCTGCTTCATGATCTCGGGAAAATATCCATTCCCGACAACGTGCTGCTCAAACCGGGCGGACTTACTGATAAAGAATTTGAAATTATCAAACAGCATCCCGTTAACGGCGATGCGATATTGAGTCATATTGCCCTGCTTGACGATGAGCGCTTGATAGTTCGACACCACCATGAAAGGTGGGATGGCCGGGGCTATCCCGACGGCCTTGCCGGGAATGATATCCCGCTTTTGGCGCGGATCATGGCGGTGGCCGATTCCTTTGACGCGATGACAAGCGATCGTCCGTATCGAAAAGGTATGAATATTAAAGCGGCGGTAGGCGAGCTGATAGCAAATAAAAACAAGCAGTTTGACGAGAAAATCGTGGATGTTTTTCTGGAAATTTTGGCGGACGATAATAGCTTTTCCTGAATCTTCATTTATCTCTGTGAAAAATAGAAAATGCCCCATACTATCTATGCTGGCAAAAACATCAATGCGCGTATTTCCAGTTATTATAAAAATGGCGACAACCTGTTTTCCCTGGGGTGGCTGCCATGCGGTCCTTAGTCAGGCTTAAAGCCGGCGAGCTTAAGGTCGGCATGTATGTAGTAATGCCCGCCTCCTGGGATGAGCACCCCTTCCTGAAGAATGAGTTTATTCTCGATTCGGCAAAACAGATCGATAAGATAATAAAGTACGGCATGGAATTTGTCCTGGTTGACGCCGGCAAGAGCTTGATCCCGGTTTCGCCATCCGCCGGCGAACGGCCCACTGCTGCTGAAATGCCGGAGGCGCCATCCGCCGATAATTCGCCTGTTGTTCCAGACGAGCTTTACGAGGCGATTCATAACGCCTCGGTGCTCCCCGTCGAGAAAGCCCGCTTGGTGAGGAAAAACAGTCTGCTGATGATGGAGGGTCTCCTGCAGCAGCCGACGGCGGATAATATCCGGGAAAGCAAAAAGGCAATAACCGAAATTGTGCAGCTTATACTGAAGGACGACGATGCCGCGAGCGCCCTTATCAAGATAACAGATCATGATTATTACACATATACCCACTCGGTCAATGTAGGATTTTGGGCGGTGTCGCTGGCGAAGGTGTTGTTCCGGGATTCATTTCTGCATGATCTTCATGAATTGGGGTGCGGGTTTTTCCTGCACGATATCGGCAAGGTCCGGATCAAGCAGAGCATTATAACGAAGCCGGGGCGTTTGTCGGAGGAGGAGATGAACGAAATGCGCAGGCATCCGGTGTTTGGCTTCCGGATTCTCGACGAGGCCCACCAGCTTACCGAAGAGTCCAAGATAATTGTTCTTCAGCATCACGAACGGTATGGCGGCAATGGCTATCCCAAGGGGCTGCGGGGTGATCAGATACACATCTATGCGAAAATATGCTCGCTTGCCGATGTTTACGACGCTCTGACGTCAGACCGTCCCTACCGGAAGGGGAGTAAGCCTTTTGAGGCACTGAGGATTATGAAAGATGAAATGATCGGTCATTTTCAGCAGGATCTTTTTGAAAAATTTGTGCGACTGCTGCTGTAATTGAATGAAAGTTTTAGCAATTGGCGGATAATATTTTTTGACAACGCCAATAGTTTATTGTAGATTCCCCCACATTTATTGTCATTGTGATTTTAATGTCATTAACGCCGGACATTGAGGCATTGAGGATTGTTCCCTGCAAATAAAGTAGTTATGTGACAAAATGTCGGAAAATATTAAAGAAAAAATTATCGATCTTCCCGGGATTTCGTTTGGAATGATTATTCAGATTCAGGCAGAAGGGTTGGGAATGTCCCACAGCCGCCTGATCGGCGTAGATTCCGGGGCGTTTCTTATAGTAAAAACTCCTCCCATAATCGATATAGCCACTAAACTATATGATAAGAATAAGATAGTTATCCGCTATTTTTCCGCTGGATGGGTTTATGCGTTTCGCTGCACTCTGCTTTCTCTGATCAAAGAACCATCGCGTTTGTCCATTCTTTCTTATCCTGAGAACATTGAAAAAATCAATATCAGGAAACATGACCGGGTTGACTGCAATATCCCGGTTGAGATGATAATAGAAAAGAAAACATATAATGGCATTGTGACGAACATAAGCGCCGGCGGCCTATCTTTGGAGATTGCCAAAACAGGGGATGAGGAGGCGCCGCAATTGAATATCCAGGATGTTATTTCCCTGACGGTGCAGCGCGAGGCGGAGCAGGCTACATCTTTAAAAACGATAGTCCGCAATATTAAAATAGAGCGGACCGTGATGAAAATTGGCATGGAGTTCTACGCTCAGGGTGCTTCACAGGGTGAAGGGCAGGGCGAAAAAAAGTGGCTGGAGGATTTAGTTTCTGAAAATCTGTGATTTTTTAAGCTGATTATAAATAAGCAGTATTCCTAATTTTTTTTCTTTGGGGGAGTTGATGCGACTTAACGAATTATTCAGTTTGCGCGGCAAGACTGCGCTGGTTACAGGCGGAGGCCGGGGAATAGGGAAATTCATCGCCACAGGTTTTGCCGAAGCCGGCGCTGATCTGCTGCTCGTCTCTCGGAAGATGAAAAATCTGGAGGCGACGGCCTCGGCTTTGGCTGCTGAATTTGGAGTCAGGGCAATTCCCCTTGCCTGCGATGTTTCAAGTCCCGAAAATATTGAGGCGATGCTGCAAAAGGCGCGGGAGTATTTCCCGCGGATCGATATTCTTGTTAATAACGCGGGCGCTTCCTGGGGGGCGCCGACGCTGGAATTCCCCCTTGCTCAATGGGATCGCCTGTTCGATGTGAACGTGCGCGGGGTCTGGATGATAACCCAGAAGGTGGCGCAGCTTATGAAAGAGCAAGGCGGCGGCAATATCATCAACATCTCGTCTGTGATGGGTTTCCGGGGATCTGAAGAGCTGGTGCATCCGGCGGTTCCCTACAACTCCACCAAGGCGGCGATCAACCTGCTGACGATGAACCTTGCCGTCAAGCTTGCGCCTTATCACATCCGCGTCAACGCGATTGCCCCCGGTTTTTTCCGGACCGACATGATGGCCTATATTGAAAAGCCGGAATTCAAGGCCGCCCATGACCTGACGCTGTCCGCCATTCCGCTCGGCCGCATCGGCGATATTGACGACATGAAGGGGCTCGCCGTTTTTCTTGCCTCCAACGCCTCCGCCTACATGACCGGGCAGATACTGATCAACGACGGCGGCATGCTTGCGAAATAGCAAAAATAAAAATATCAATCACATCTTATGTTTTGTGCAATAATTGGGGATGGGTATAAGGATAATCCCCCATGACGGCATGCCGCCACAAAGCAGGATGAAAATTGGCGGGATGCGCTCCGTCGCGTCCGTGGCGGCTTTATAGGCATGAAGCTTCGCTTTCAGTTAAGGAGAAACAGTGAATAAAGAACCGACAGACGCCGCGACCGTTGTTCTGCTTTCCAACCGATCTTCGGGCGGCTGCGAGATATTCCTTATGAAACGGGTGAAGAGCAGCACCTACCGGGAGGAAATTTATGTTTTCCCCGGCGGCCTGCTGGAGGAGGCCGATCTTGATCCGGAATTGGAGGGCTGCGCGGAGGAATTCAGTGGTGTAAAAGCGAAGCGTCTTCTCCAGGAACCTGATATTTCTGAATCTTTGGCCCTTGGCCTGTTTATGGCGGCGATAAGGGAAACCTTTGAAGAAGCCGGGGTTCTGCTGGCGCGTGATTCCTCCGGGGGAGTCGTTGACCTGTTGGAACCGGATGCGGCCTCCCGTTTTGCCGGCTATCGCCGGGAAGTCTATCAGCGGCGGCTGTCCTTGAGCGAGTTGGCCAGAAGGGAGAAGCTGGTTTTTGCGCCTGATCTGCTTGTGCCCTATTCGCATTGGATCACCCCGGAGATTGTACCCCGGCGTTTCAATGCCCGCATCTTTCTAACATTCCTTCCTGCCGGTCAGAAGCCGGAGCATGACAATCTCGAATTGACGGATTCCTGCTGGCTAACCCCCGTGCGGGCGATTGCCGCATACAGCGCCCGCCGGATGTTCATGATGCCCCCCACCATAAGGACAATTGAGGAACTGAATGAATCCCCCGATGCCGAAGAATTATTCACGACATCCCGCAGTCGAAAAATAGAGGTCATCCTCCCCGAGGCGTTCCGGACGGCAGAGGGTTTAAAGGTGCGTCTGCCGGATGGTCGGGAATATTTCCCCGCGCCAAAGTCGCTGGAGGCAAACTGAGCCCCGGATGTGCAAGCGCGAAGACGTAGCGTGGCTTGAATTAAATATATTGTCCTCGGAATTGTTATGTGCCAGTAATCATTAGGAGGGGGCTACCCATGAAAAGGGGCCGGGATTTCTTCTTTGCTGCTTTTTCCGTCGCGCTGCTGGTTTTTTTGACGATCCTGTTTTCCTCGTGTCAAAGGGAAAAGCCGCAAATTAAAATCGGTTTCGCCGGCGGTCTGACCGGTCGCTATTCTGATCTTGGAACTGCGGGTAGAAACGGGGCGAATCTTGCCGTCGAGGAGATCAACCAAACGGGCGGCATCAGAGGTCGTCAGGTTTTGCTGATTTCAAAAGATGACAAGCAGGATGAGTAGACGGCCGTCCGGGTGGATCGGGAACTGATCGCGGAGGGGGCAGTGGCGATCATTGGTCACATGACAAGCTCCATGTCGGTAGCCGCCCTGCCGCTGATGAACGAAAAGGGGATTGTGCTGCTCAGCCCGACGTCCACCACGAATGTTTTGAACGGCAAAGACGATTTTTTTATCAGGCTTGAGCCTGCCAATAAAAAGCAGACGGAGGATCTGGTTGTCTACGCATCTAAAAAGATGAGACTTAAAAGGATTGCGGCTGTTTACGATCTTTCCAACCAGAGTTACACTGAAGATTATTTCCGTCTTTTTTCTTCGCTTTTCAGGGAGCTTGGGGGAGAAATTGTTGCGGTTGAGACTTACAAAAGCACCGCTGGTTTCTCTTTTGCAAAGATTGCATCCCGACTGCTGAAGAACAAACCGGAGGGAATTTTATTAATAGCAAATGCCCTTGACGCCGCCGACTTTTGTCAGCAGATCAGAAAAGCCGGTTCGCGGGCCGTCATTCTTTCTTCCGGATGGGCGATGACGGAGAGTTTTTTAAGCAATGGCGGAAAGGCTGTGGAAGGTGTTGTTTTTGACAATTTGATAAACGTTAACAGCCGCAATCAAAGATATATTTGGTTCAAAAACAGTTATAAGCTCCGTTTTGGAGAATATCCGGGTTTCGGCGCCGTTCATGGTTACGAGGCGGCCCGCCTGCTTTTGGACGCGCTCAAGGTAAACGAAGATCCGAAACGATTGAAGGAAACAATTCTCGGGCTTAAAGGGGTTTATGGATTATTCGGTGATTTCAGGCTTGATCGTTTTGGCGACGCCGAAAGGGATTTTTTTATAATGTCTGTAAAGGGCGGACATTTTCAACAGTTGGAGTAAGCTATGCGCAGCCGTTTTACAATCAGAAAAGCCTTGACGTTAAACTTCATCCTTGTGGCCATTCTGCCCCTGGCGCTGGTCGGCGCCATCGCTCTCCAGATATTTTCCAGAACCATGGAACAGGATATATCCAATAGAAACATACAGATTGCCCTTGCACTGTCGGGAGAAATAGACAGATTCATCGCCGAACCGCTCCGGGTTCTGGCGCTTGTCAACGACCGCACCGGATACACGCGGCAGGGCGTCAATCCTGATGATTTTCTGCGCCTGCTGCAGGGTCGGTTCGATGTTTTTGAACGGATTGAATTAGTCGATCGGCAGGGTAGAATAGGATATACGGGGCCTTTGCAAAAGGAGCGGATAAACACGGATATATCCGGACAGCCCTTTTTCAGGGAAGCGCTGGCAACGGGGCAGGTCGTCTTTTCGGATACCTTCCCCTCTTTGTTTACCGGTTTGCCGACAATCGCCGTGGCCCTGCCCGGGAAAGAGACGGTTGCCATCGGCTATATCAACCTTGCCGCACTTAAAGGCATTATCAATAAGGTCAGCATAGGAAAGAAAGGTTATGCCGTCGTATTCGACCGGCTCGGCAACATCATCGCCCATCCCGAACAGCGGCTTGTTGACGAGCGGGTAAACATTAAGCAGGTCGAACCGGTCAGGCGGGCCTTAAACGGTGAAACCGGAACCTTTCCCTACAGTTTCCAAAATCAGCAAAAAATTGGCAGCACGGCGATCGCCTACGCCACCGGTTGGGGGGTGTTGATAGCCCAGTCTGAGGAAGATGCTTTTGGCAAGATTGCGGAAATAAGAACTATTTACCTGACGAGTATGGCCGTTACTATCATTCTGGCATTGCTTTTAGCCGCTCTGGTTTTGAAAAAGCCCCTGCGTTCCGTGTCCGGTCTGGTTGCTGCCGCGGGAAAGATTGCCGAAGGAGACTACCGACTCGAAGATGTGCCGCCCAGTTATCCGGAAATAGATTTGCTGGTGGACGGATTCAAAGGGATGGTCGAGGAAATTGCCAATCGTGAGAATGCCTTATTGAAAACAGAAGAAAGATACCGGAATCTTGTCGAGGGGAGCTTTGACGGGATATTCGTCCAGAAGGGCCTGAAGATAATCTTCGTCAATCATCGCTTTTGCGAGATGCTGGGCTACGAAGA
Source organism: Syntrophales bacterium (assembly GCA_023229765.1). Lineage (NCBI taxonomy): Bacteria > Pseudomonadati > Thermodesulfobacteriota > Syntrophia > Syntrophales > Syntrophales bacterium. The sequence goes on from JALNYO010000001.1 coordinate 336,693, forward strand.
AAATGAGCTGCTCGGGGAGGAGCATTGGCGCATCTATGCTCCCGAATATCGCGAAATTACAAAGGAGAGAGCCATAGCGCGCCTGAAAGGCGAGGTTGTGACGCCGCGCTATGAGGTAAAACTGCTGCGTAAAGACGGATCTTCGTTTGCGGGGGAGATCTCGGCCCGGGTTATAAAGATCGAAAATAAGCCGGGCATTCAGGTCTGGGTAAGGGACCTCTCGGAGCAGAAGCGCGTGGAGGCTCAGCAAGCGCTTTCCGAACAGCGTTTTGGCGATCTATACAATGCCGTCTCCGATTTTGTCATGACGCAGGACCTCCAGGGTCGTTTTCTTTCCGTGAACAGGGCTATGTGTGATGCTCTCGGTTTTTCCCGCCAGGAATTCATCAATTCGCAGGTTTCCGATTTCATGAAACCGGAAATGGTTCCGCTTTTTGAAGCCGAATACCTGTGCAACCTCAAGGAACATGGCCATTATGAGGGGACAGCCGCCTATTTTACCAAAGATAAGCGCAAGATATACCTCGAGTACAAAAGCGATCTTATCCGTCCCCCGCAGGGTAAGCCTTTTATCAGTGGCATCGCCCGGGATGTCACCGAACGTATTCTTGCCGGCAGGGCGATCCGGAAAAGCGAGGAAAATATGCGGGCGGTGCTGGATGCCTCCCCCAATCCGATCGTGGCTTACGATCCGGTCGGTCGTGTTCGTTTTATCAACAGGGCTTTTACCAACATTTTCGGTTGGACGCTGGACGATTTGCAGGGAAAACCGATTCCTTTTGTACCGGATGATCAGAGGGACAAAACAGAGGGGCCCATCAGGGAACTGTTCAGCAGGAAAGAGCCGGCGCCTATAACGATGGAGACAACGCGTCTGACCAAGGATGGAACAATTCTGGATATTTATGTAAGCGCCGCGTTGATCCTCGACTCGAAGGGAGAGCCGGCGGGGATGGTTGTTTCGCTTTCGGATATAACGCAGAAGAAGAAGATGGAGGCGAATCTTCAGCAGGCGCAGAAGATGGAGGCCATAGGTCTCCTTGCCGGCGGCATTGCCCATGATTTCAACAACATGCTGATGGGAATCCAGGGGAATGTTTCGCTTGCCCTCCTCAATGTGGGCTTGGATGACAGGCTGCGCCGGAACATCGAAAACATCGAAGCGCTGGTGGGCAGGGGGGCAAGCCTGACGCGACAGCTTCTCGGGTTTGCCCGGGGCGGGAAGTACGAGGTCAAGCAACATGATTTCAGTGAGATACTGAAGGAAGAGGGGGAGCTTTTTGGCGACACCAGAAAAGACATAGTGATAGAGATAAAGTCTGCGCCGGATCTATGGAAGGTAGAGGCTGATCGCTCCCAGATGGAGCAGGTGTTGATGAATCTCTTCGTCAATGCCGGTCAGGCGATGCCGACCGGGGGCCATCTTTATCTGAATGCCGGAAATGTCATTATTGATGATAATTTTGTAAGGCCCTTCGATATCAGAACCGGCAGGTATGTTATGTTTTCAGTGATGGACACGGGTCAGGGAATGGACGAAGCCACGAAAAAAAGGATATTTGAGCCGTTTTTTACAACCCGGGAAAGGGGAGAAGGCACCGGGCTTGGCCTTGCCTCCGTTTACGGGATAATTAAAAATCATGGCGGCTTTATTAACGTTTACAGTGAAACAGGCAAGGGCACGTCCTTTAATATTTACCTGCCGGCAAGCAATTCCGGGACGGCAAAAATTGAACCGGCGTCCGGAAGAGAAGCGGGACTTATCAGAGGAGAGGGAACTATCCTCTTGGTCGATGACGAGCAGATGATTCTGGATGTAGGAAAAGTGATGCTGGAAGCCATGGGGTATAAGGTTTTCACCGCCGCCGGCGGCAGTGAAGCTATCGCAAAATTCACCGCCGTCAAAAACGGGGTCGGGGAGGTGGAAAAGATCGATCTGGTCATTCAGGATATGATTATGCCGGAAATGGGGGGTGGCGCTGTTTTTGACCGCTTGAAGGAGATCGAGCCGAATGTACAGGTACTCCTTTCCAGCGGCTACAGCATCAACGGCCAGGCCAAGGAGATACTCGCCCGCGGCTGTCGGGGTTTCCTGCAGAAGCCGTTTTCGATGGAGGCGCTGAGCCGCAAGGTGTCTGAGGTTATGAAGGCTCCGTGAAATTACGGTAAGTGAAGGCTTTGGATATCTATCAGGTTATTGTGGGAGCGGGTTTCAAACCCGCCCCTACAATTTTCATATAAACCCGCAAGGTTGCCACGGCGCTGTGTGCCTCGCAATGGCAGGAGATTATGTTGCCGCTTTCCCGGCCTTTATCGCCGCCTGGGCGGCGGCGAGGCGGGCGATCGGCACCCGGAACGGGGAGCAGCTCACATAGGTGAGGCCCAGTTCGTAACAGAACTCGACGGATGCCGGGTCTCCTCCGTGCTCGCCGCAGATGCCTATCTTGAGATTCGGGCGAGTCGCACGTCCTCTTTCGACGGATATCTTGATCAACTGGCCGACGCCGTCGCGGTCGATCGTCTGGAACGGATCGGCGGGGAGGAGTTTTTTGTCAAGGTAATCATGCATGAAGCCACCGATGTCATCGCGGCTGAAGCCGAAGGTCATCTGGGTCAGGTCGTTGGTGCCGAACGAGAAGAATTCGCAGTTCTTCGCCATCCGGTCGGAAAGCAGCGCGGCGCGAGGGATCTCGATCATCGTGCCGTATTTGTACTCCAGTTCCTTCATCCCGAATTTTTCTATGACCTCCTTGTAGATGCGGTCGGTTACCTTCTTGGTCTCTTCGGTCTCGGAGACGTCGCAGGTGACAGGCACCATGATCTCCGGCAGGCATTTTCTGCCTTCCGCGATAAGTTCGGCCGCCGACTCGAAGATCGCGCGCACCTGCATCTCGGTGACTTCCGGATAGGTGATGCCGAGGCGAACCCCGCGGTGCCCCATCATCGGGTTTGATTCGTGGAGTTCCTCGCCCCGTTTTTTTACCTCCTCCGGGGTTATCGAAAGCGAGCGGGCAAGCTCTGCCTGCTTTTCGGCGCCCTGCGGCACGAATTCGTGCAGCGGCGGGTCGAGGAGCCTGATTGTTACCGGGAGCCCCTCCATAGCCGTAAGCGTCCCTTTTATGGAGGCCTTGACGAATGGATAAAGCTCGTTCAGGGCGGCTTTTCTTTCTTCCTTAGTATTGCTCAAAATCATCTTGCGCAGGAAGAAGAGGGGCTCAGCGGAGCCTTCGCCATAGAACATGTGCTCGGTGCGCAAAAGCCCGATCCCCTCGGCGCCGAAGGCGCGGGCGACCGTGGCGTCCCGCGGGGTGTCGGCGTTGGTGCGGACGCCCATTGTGCGAAACTTGTCCGCGAGGGTCATGAACTGCTGGAAACGCGGGTTTTCGGTCGCATCCATCATTGGGAGAGCGCCTATGTAAACATGGCCCCGCGTGCCGTTCAGCGTGACGATGTCGCCTTCTTTCAAGACGATAGAGGAACCGCTGATTTTTGCGGTCTTGGTTTTGGCATCCACCTGCAGGCTGCCGGCGCCGACGATGCAGCATTTTCCCCAGCCGCGGGCAACGAGGGCCGCGTGCGAGGTCATGCCGCCCCGGGCGGTGAGGATGCCGACTGCCGCGCGCATTCCTTCGACGTCCTCCGGGTTTGTCTCTTCGCGGATAAGGATGCACTTCCTGCCGGCCCGGGCGGAGGTAACTGCGTCTTCGGCGGTGAAGACAAGAGCCCCGGATGCCGCTCCCGGCCCGGCCGGAAGCCCCTTGGCAATAGCTGCGTGTCCCGCTTCGGTACTAGTGTCGATTATCGGATAGAGCAGCTCAACCAACTGCACCGGGGCAACGCGCGTAACGGCTGTTTTTTCGTCAATGAGTCCCGCCTCAAGCATATCGAGGGCCATGTTCAGGGCGGCAACGCCGGTGCGTTTGCCGACGCGGCACTGGAGCATCCAGAGTTTTCCCTCCTGGATGGTGAATTCGATATCGAGCATATCTCTGTAATTATTTTCCAGCTTATTGCGGATGTCGTCGAGCTCCCCGTAGGTTTCCGGCATGGCGTGCTGGAGGCTGACAAGGTGCTTGTTCTGTTCGTTTTTGGTGTCGTCGTTGATCGGACTCGGGGTGCGGATCCCGGCGACGACGTCTTCGCCCTGGGCGTTGACGAGCCACTCGCCGTAGAACTTGTTGTCCCCGGTGGCGGGGTCGCGGGTGAAGGCCACCCCCGTTGCGGAAGAGTCACCCATGTTGCCGAAGACCATTGCCTGGACGTTGACGGCGGTTCCCCAGTCGTCCGGGATGCCCTCTATCCGCCTGTAAGAAATGGCCTTTTTCCCATTCCAGCTCTTGAAGACCGCCGCGATTGCCCCCCACAACTGCTCCAGCGGGTCATCGGGAAAGGGTTTGCCAAGGTGTTTTTCGATCAGTTTCTTGAAGTCTTCCGCGAGTTTCTGAAGTTCCTCGGCAGTAAGCTCCGTATCGGACAAGTAGCCTCGGCGGTGTTTTGCCTCGTCGAGTTTTTCATCGAGCAGCTTGCGGATGCCCTTTCCCGCTGCCGGTTCCAGCCCTTCCGCCTTTTCCATGACGACGTCGGCGTACATCATGATGAGCCTGCGGTAAGAATCCCAGACGAATCGAGGGTTTCCGGTCTTGGCAATCATCCCGGGGATGGTCGCGGTGCAGAGTCCCACATTCAAAACGGTGTCCATCATGCCGGGCATTGAGGAGCGCGCCCCGGAGCGGCAGGAGACGAGCAGCGGATTGACCGGGTCTCCGTATTTCATCGCCATGATCGCCTCTGTTTGCCTGAGGGCGGCGGGAACCTGTTCGTTCAGCTCTCCGGGAAGTTTGCAGTCATTTTCGTAATAGGCGGTGCAGCACTCTGTGCTGATTGTGAAGCCCGCCGGCACGGAAATCCCCAGCGCGCACATCTCAGCGAGATTGGCGCCCTTGCCGCCCAAAAGGTTCTTGTCGCTTGCCTTGCCCTCGGCGCCGCCGCCGCCGAACGTGAATACGTACTTCGTCATGCAGAATCTCCTTTTCTCTATATTGAGGTAATTGCAAAACTCCCCATTCTTGTCATTCCCGCAACGATTCTGAGCGGGAATCTGGTTCTAATTGCTTGAAAAACCATATTATGAACATTAAGCTTCGCTTTCCCGATAGAGACATTATGAACATTAAGCTTCGCTTTCGGGAATGACAAATGGTTTTGCAATTATCTCTATTTTATTGAAATTTTACCTGCGGCGCGGCCTGGGCGGTTGCCGGCGCCTCAAAGAAGGCCGCCTTTGCGAAGCCGAACATCCCAGCCACCATATTGGCGGGGAAGCTGCGGATCAGCACGTTGTAGGTTTGCACCGCTTCGTTGTAACGCTTTCTCTCGACGGCGATCCGGTTTTCCGTTCCGGCCAGCTCATCCTGGAGCCGCAGAAAATTTACATTGGACTTTAAATCCGGGTACTTTTCGACAACGACCAAAAGCCTGCTCAAGGCGCCGGTAAGCTCGTTATTGGCAGTTATTTTATCGGGAACGTTTGACGCCCCGCCTACCCTGGCGCGCGCGTTGGTCACCTCGACGAGAACGTCCTTTTCCTGTTTCGCATAGCCCTTTACCGTTTCCACCAGATTCGGGATCAGGTCGTATCGGCGCTGGAGCTGATTTTCCACCTGTGCCCAAGACGCCTTGACCCCCTCGTCGAGGGTGACGAACTGGTTATACGTGCCCTTGAAAAAGGAGTAAAAGGCGCCAGCCAGCAACACGATCACAATGACAGCGATCAAAAATATTTTCTTTCCACTTGTCATAACATCCTCCTGTAAATGTTGTAAAACCAATAAATGTAACCGTTTCCGGTTATCGGTTTCCAGTTTCCGGCTATCCAATTTAAGAACATCGTATTTTGCTAACCGCGAACCGGTAACCGGTAACCGTGAACCGCCAACCGTGAACCGTGAACCGCCAACCGTGAACCGCCAACCGTGAACCGGTAACCGGTAACCGGTAACCGGAAACCGTGAACCCATGTCCTTCCATTACATCTCCAGCCGGTCGATCTGTTTGCAGAGGCGGCCGACGGACAGCAAATAGTTTTGGAAGAGCGTTTTTATTTCCGCTGCGGAAAAATGATCGGCCCCCCTACGGACATCCTCGCAATTCAGAAAGACGTGAGCATTGAAACCGAAGGTATCCCCTGCGGCAGTTATAATATCTCGTTTATTGTTGGGAATTTCTATACCTTTCATATAGAGAAGGGCGCTGAAGAGGGAGATGAAGGAGGTCAGCGAAAGGCCGATCAGCTCCCTGATTTTTTTAGGCTTTCCTTCCGTCGCCAGCCAGCCTGTCCTCAAATGCAGCAGTTTTCCCCGGAGTTCCCGCTCGATCTGGAGACGGACGTATTTATTGTCGAAGGAGAGAGGCGCCAGCATGTCTTCGCCGTAAACGAGCTTGTACCGGTGTTTGATGTTCAAGAATTCCACCGGGTACGAGTCCAGGGAGCCGGATATGTAAGAAGGGGTGAAGAAGAGGGGCAGCGCCACGGCGCCTTTGCGCCACCTCTTGATCATTTCCATCGCTTTTTCCAGTGATTCGATCCCCCCATCGGTCAGGGTTATCATGAAATTGAGGTCCGATTTGCCGGGCAGGTAATCAGCCCCGGCGCCGCTGCCGTAAAGAATAATTGATAGCAGTTCATCGCCAAAAACCGCCTGGCAGTCAGCGATGATAACAGGGAAAATATCTTCAGGCTTTTTGGGTATTTTGGACATGCGCCACCCCCTTGTTCAGAATCCGCGGCTCGAGCCGCCCCCGCCGCTCATACCGCCGCCAAACCCGCCGAAGCCGCCGCCGAAACCGTCGTCGCCGCCGCGCCTTCCCCCGCCGCCGCTGTTCATCAGCAACAGCAGAATCCAGGGCAGCATGGCCCGGCCCTGTTTTGTCCCGAGGAGAAATCCCGCGGCGACAATCAGCAATAATAATTGGAAAATGCTTATTTTTCTTTGCGGTTTTACCTGTTTTTGAGGCGGGCTGTTCACGCCTTCGGCGCCGATGGTTACGCCGGCGTCTTTGGCGACGATCTTGGCAATAACCGATAATGTTTCATAAAGGCCCTTGCCGTAATCGCCGGCGCGAAAATTGGGAACGGCGTGCTGATCGAGAATTTCGCCGGTCAGGCCGTCGGGCAGAATGCCCTCTACCCCGTAACCTGTTTCGATGCGAACCCGCCGCTCCTTGACGGTCAGAAGGATCAGCGCCCCCTTGTCCTCGCCTTTTTTCCCGATTCCCCACGCCTGGTAAAGGCGGTTGGCATAGTCGTTCAGGTCGCCCTCCCCGATCGTGGGTATGGTGGCGACAACCAGCGCCGTCCCCGTGCTTTGAAAAATTTCCCGGGCGATATTTTCCATTGGGGCTTTATAGACGTCCGGAATTACGCCGGCGAAGTCGTTGATCGCCCCCGCTGGTTTCGGAAAAGCGGCATCGGCTGCCGAAGCCACTGACGCGAAAGTCATGAATGCCAGGGCAAACAGCAGGGAGACGATTATTTTGAAAGAGGATTTGTTTTTCATCCGCGTATCATAACCATAAGAGAGTAAAATAGCAATAGCTACAGACTCTCATCCAGCGGCATTATGAAAAGGCGGACACCGGCATGGGGACTTTCGCTCTCCAACTCGCGGATATATTTCCGGATATGCGGGAGTTCCTCATCAGGAAGGGTGAAAAAGAGGACATTATTTTTACCGGGCCAGATGTGTGTGCCCAGCTTCGGTTCGGTTTGGGTTCCCTCGCCGCGGGCCTCGACCATCTTGGTGTAACCGTTGATTCCCGCTTCCTTGACAGCCGCAATTACCAACTCATCGGCTGCCTCTGTATAGACAAGCATGCACATCTTCATGGCTTTTCACCTTCCTGCGTCATTTTTTAGATGGCGTCCTTTTTTACCAGGCCGCTTTTCACTTTCCTGTTCCGCGTGAAGAAATTCTGGAAGTCGTCAAACAGGTCGTAGGCGGCGGGAACCACGACCAGCGTCAGAAAGAGGGATGTTAGCAGGCCGCCGATCACCGCGATCCCCATCGGCGCCCTTGTCTCGGCTCCTTCCCCCACCCCGAAGGCAACCGGAATCATCCCGAAAACCATCGCAAAGGTCGTCATCAGAATCGGCCTCAGCCGGACCGGGCCGGCATGGAGGATTGCCTCGCGTTTGGAATAGCCGCGTTCCCGCAAAATGTTTGCGTAATCGACAAGGAGGATCGCGTTTTTCTTGACGAGCCCCATTAACAGAATCAGGCCGATGAAACTGAAAATGCTCAGGGTCTGCCCGGTTAGCAGCAGCGCGCCGAAGGCCCCGATAAAGGAAAGGGGCATCGCCAGAAGCACCGTGAACGGGTGGACAAAGCTTTCGAACTGGGCGGCCAGCACCATGTAGGCCATGCCCACCCCAAGCATGATCGCGAACATTAGAAAGCCGAACGATTCCGTCATTGTATCTGCTTGCCCGCTGTATTTGGGGATGTAATCGGGGGGCAGGATGCCCGCGGCGATTTCGTTCAAATCGGTCATGGCCGCGCCCAGCGGCTTGTCTTCCAGACTGGCGAAGAGGGTGATTGCCCTCTGCCGGTCAACCCGGTTGATGACGCTGGGCCCGCCTCCCTCGTGAATCCAGATCAGGTTGCGCAACTCAACGAGGTTCCCGCTCTTTGAGCGCACGTAAAGCAGACCGAGATCGTCGGGATTGCTCCTATCTTCGGGATTAAGGCGGATGCGCAGGTCGTAGCGCTTGCCCCGGCTGTCGTCCTTGAACTTGGTAACCTCCGCCTCGCCGCTGACGAGCAGGTTGATCGCTTCGGCAATAGTCGCCACGTCAACGCCGAGATCGGCCGCCTTGTCGCGGTCGATCGTCACCTTCAGCTCCGGTTTTCCCATTTCGAGCGAGGTGTCGATATCGACGAATCCCTGTTTTTTTGCCAATGTCGAGGAAATCTGCCGGGTATAATCCCGGAGCGCCTCGATATCGTTTCCCCGAATGCTGTACTGGATCGGCACCTGCCGCTGCCCGCCGCCGATCATCGAAAAATCCTCTGCCGAGGCTTTAAGACCAGGAAATTCGTGTAATCTTTGACGAATTTCCTTTTTCAGATCCATTTGGGTTTTGGCGCGCTCGCTTTTCGGCTTCAGCGAGACCATCATAATCGCCCGATACACCGTTCCCCCGATTCCCTGAACGTAATAAACCGCCCGAACCTCCGGCATTCCCCGGACGATCTGCTCCGCCGGCTGGAAGAGTTCATCCGCCTTGGCGACCGAGTAGTCGATTGGCGCCTCGAGACGGACGAGGAACTGCCCCTGATCTTCAGGCGGGGTGAGTTCCTTGCCGAGAAAGCGGGTCATGTAGATGCTGCCGATAAAAAGAACAAGCGCTCCGATCAGCATGAGCCCTCGATGATTCAGCGAAAAGCGCAGAACATGGCGGTAGCCGTTTTCTACTTTCTTATAGCCATTTTCGAAGAGCGCTGAAAAGCGGCTGGTTATGCCGGGGCGGGAAGAAGCAGCGGCGCCTTTATGAAGATCAACGCGTTTGAGAAAAATAGAGGCGAGCATCGGCGTCAGCGTAAAGGAAACCAGAAGCGAGATGAGCACCGAAAAGACGACCGTTAGGGCGAACTGGATGAAAAAGCGGCCGATCATTCCCTTCATGAACGCGACGGGCAAAAAGATCGCGACAATCGCGAAGGTGGTCGCCATGACGGCCAGACCGATCTCCGAGGTTGCAAATGTTGCCGCCTCGCGCGGGGCCATTCCCTCTTCGACATGCCGGTAGATGTTTTCGATGACGATGATCGCGTCGTCGATTAGCAGGCCGACGGAGAGGGTGAGGGCAAGCATCGTCATGTTATTGAAGGTGAAATCGAAGGCGCGCAAAAGCGCAAATGTGGAGATGATCGAGATCGGGAGCGCCACGGCGCTGATCAGCGTCGTCCGGACGTTGCGCAGAAAGATGAAGACGGCGAGGATGGCAAACAGGCTTCCCAGAATAAGGTGTTTTTTCACCTCGTCGATCGAGCGGCGGATGAAGTTGGACTGGTCGATCGCGATGTTGAGGGTCATCCCCGGCGGCAGCGTGGCGCGGATATTATCAATTTCCTTCCTGACCGCGTTGACGACGGCGACGGTGTTCGTCCCCGACTGTTTCTGAATCCCCATTGCCACCGCCGGCACGCCGTTGAAGCGGACGATGGAGCGTTGTTCCTCCATCCCGTCTTCCGCCCGGCCGACGTCGCGCAGGCGGATCGGGGCGCCCTTGTCATAGGCAACGACCAGATCGTTGAAAGCGGCGACGTTGGGAAATTCCCCTTTGATTTTGACCGTGTACTCCTTCGTCAGGCTCTCGATCCGGCCGGCCGGCAGTTCGATGTTCTGTCGCTGGAGGGCGGAAGCTATATCGCCGGCTGTCAGTCCGTAGGCCTTGAGCCTTTTCGCGTCGAGCCAGACCCGCACCTGCCGGAGCCGCAATCCCCAGAGCTGGATGTCGCCGACGCCGTTTATCCGCTGGAGTTTTTCCTTGAGCACCTCATCGACGTAAGTGGATATATCTCTGACCGATTTCTGTCCGGCCAGATTCAGCCACATTACCGCCGTTGCGTCGGGATCTACCTTCGCGATCCGCGGCTCTTCGATGTCTTCAGGGAGCTTGTTTCGGATCAGCGCCACCTTTTCCCGGACATCCTGCACGGCCAGATCAATGTCCCGCTCCAGGACGAACTCCACTGTGATGCGCGAGCCTCCTTCGGTGCTGCTCGACGTGATCGATTTTACCCCGTTGATCGTATTTACCGCTCCTTCGATCTTGTCGGTGATGTCAACGTCAATTACCTCGGGGCTTGCCCCATTGAGGTGGGTGGAAATAGTCACGATCGGGAAATCGACCTTCGGAAAGAGATCGACGCCGATTTCCGGATAACTGACCACGCCCAAAACCACCAGGGCCATGATGAACATGGTGGCGAAAACCGGTCTCTTGACGGAGGTGTCAGCGAGCCACATGAACCAGCGCTCCTTCCATCAGATTGTTTTGTCCCACGGTCACAATGACTTCCTTGTCGTGCAGGCCTTCGACGATTTCCATGTATTCCCCGTATTTACTTCCTGTTATCACGTTTTTCTCCCGGGCCTTCTCTCCCTCGACGACAAAAAGTTTCGTTTTGGAGTTATCATAGAGGAGGGAGGTAACCGGCGCGACGACCCTCTCCCGCGCGGGGCCGGTATAGAGGGTTATCCGCGCGAAGAGGCCCGGTTTGAGACGTCCGTCGGCATTGGCGACGAGCGCCTCCACCTGGAGGGTGCGGGTGCGTTCATCGAGGGCCGGCAGGATGGCGGAAAGCCGGCCGCGAAATTTTTGATCAGGAAATGAATCAGTAATAAAGTCAACCTCCTGTCCCAGTTTTAGACTTCCGACATCCTTTTCGGAGACGGAAAAGATCAGCTTCAGCAGATCGGTCCGGACGATTGACGCCAGAAAGGAGCCATTGCGGACGTAATCGCCCGCCGTTGCCCTTTTTTCCTTAACGGTTCCCGCAAGCGGGGAAAAGATTCTGGTGCGGGCAAGCCGTTCTTTTGCCAGGTTTTGTCCGGAGTGGGCCCGGGCGACCTCCGCTTCGGCCAGCTTGACGCGCGCGGCAATATCGTCAAATTGCTGCTTAGTCAAAAGCTCCTCCCGGTAGAGGGCCTCCTTGCGCTCATACTCCTGCCTTGCGTTGGCAAGGCCCGTTTCACTCTGGGCAAGCTGGGCAGCCGCCTGTTCGAGCGCCAGCCGATAATCCGTGGGCCGGATCTCGGCGATTGCCTGACCCTTCTTGACGGCAGTGCCCTCATCAACGGAAATTGAATCGAGAATGCCGTCCAACTCGGAGCTGACAGTGACTTGATCGCGGGGTGCGAGCGAACCTATTGATTCCACAAACGGTCGGAGCGAGCGTGTTTCCGCTGCTTGCACCCGCACGTTTACCGCCGCCTGTTTGCGAACTTTTTCCGGCGGTTTAGTGCAGCCGATGAAGCCGATTATAATAAATACGATTAGAATCAAGATGGTCTGCCGATTGATGAACATATCTGGCGACAGAGATTCCTGTCGATCCGGGAACTGCCGGTTTTTACTCATTTACCGCTCCTTCTAATGCTGATTTTTCCCTCTTATTTTCACGCGAAATGCATGCCGATAAATTGTTGATTTATAAATGGTTCCCTTCCAGGCAACCTCGACGGGCATTAAAATTCGTTTTTTGAACATTAAACTTCGTTTTCATCCTTCTTTGTGACGGCAAGCCGTCATGAGGGTTTCACTTTCCCGGCGCGGGGATGCCAATTGCTGCCAGGGCCCACGGCAGACCGGCGGCTTTTTTGAGACGCAACGACGCCAGTTGGAGACGGAAAGCTGCCGCTGCCGCCTTCCGTTCCGCTGAAACCAGTAGCGTATTGGCATCCATCACGTCAAGGCTGTTGGCCAGCCCGACTTCAAACTGTCGAAAAACCGCATGATAATTTTCGCGGGCAAAAAGCAGTTGGTCTTCGAGAAAGCGCAGGATGCCCTGTTGCGTCGTCAGCTCCAGGTGGGCAGCCTTCACCTCAATAGCAATCTCCTTTTTTACATCCTCTATTCGCAGATCTGCCTGGCGTTCGCGCACCCTCGCCTCGGAAACGTCTGCCTTCCTGAGGCCACCGTCGAAAAGCGGAAAATTCAGGGCGATTCCCCCATAAAAACTATCCCTGTTGAGGCTGCTGGTAGCCGGTTGCTGATCGGCGCCGGCGTACGCGCCGGTAACAGTCAGCGAAGGCAGAAACGCCCCTTGGGCAAAGCTGATCTGGCTGCTTGCCATCTTTTTTTGCATCTTGAGGCTTTTAATTTCCGCCCGACGAAAAAGAGCCTGTTTCTGGAGTTCGTCCAGTTCCGGGATCTCAACTTTTCGGGCAGGTTCCGGCTGGAGCGTGAAGGGGGGCTGAATTCCTACCTGGCTGGCCAGGACGGCGATCGCCAGCTCGAGGGTATTTTGAGCCTGGAGCTGATCGGATTTTGCCCCGGAAAGCTCGCTTTCGGCACGCAGCAGCGCCGTTTTGGTCACGTCGCCGATGCGTAGCCGTTTTTCGGCCGCATCCCGATAGCGGCTCAACCTCTCCAGATTCACAGCGGCGATCTCGAGATTGCGCCCGGCCAGCAGGACGTCGTAATAGGCCGCCGCGACATTGCCGAGCAGGTAATCATCGCGCAGCGCCTCGACATCATAACGGGTTTTGAGAAGCGATTGCCGGGAAATTTCGAGCGCCGTCAACTCGCGGCCGCTGAGCGAAAGGGTTTCGTCCATCCTGACGCCCCAAGTGGAGGCGCTCTCCGGCTGCAAGACGCTGCCGGCGCTTGTAAATTTACGTTCGGAATACCGTGTCATGCCGCCCGCCGCTGTAAGGCGCGGATAAAGGTAGGAACGGGCCTTTTCGGTTCCGATTTCTGCAAGCGCGATGTTCTGCTCGGCGAGTTTCAGCTTTTCCGAGGAGGCCAGGGCGATTCGGCAGAGATCCTCCAAGGTGTAAGAATCGGCAAAAAGAGGGGCGGGCGCAGCCGCCATAATCAACAGCAGGATTCCTGCCTGCATAAATCTCATACTTTGCTTCATCACTGTTCCTTAATATGAAAATACCCCGTCCGCCATCTTTTCCTTAACGGGAGAGGGTTGTTCTGGGAGTGATTTTCATCCTTCGCAATGTCTGTCACGGGCATGATCTGAAAACTTAAAAACTGGCTACCCCATATTTTATGAGAGAATGGTATGAAGAGCGCCCACAATTGTCAAGGGGAATTTATTCTAAAATCATTTCTGTTGACACTTTTTCCTATTTAGGTTTAAACAACTCCACACTCATCGGCAGTTTATCCGAAAACCACAGAGCCTTTGGAATAATTGTATGGGAAGGCAAATATTACATAAACAGACGTATTCCTCTCTGGCCATCTTTCTGGTTGCCATTGCGGTGTTTTTTATAGCCTTTAGGGGCCCTCTTTATGCCGGATTCTGGGATAAGATCAATGAAAATCTGCTGCTGATGCGCTTGGTCGGGATCGGGCAGTTCATTGGCTATCAGCGAAACGTTGATACTAAAGACCCGCTTTTCCCGATTGAGGTTGTCAGCGACGGTTTCAAAATGATCCGTGTTTACCAGGATCTTAGGGGCGCCTATCTGGTTGAGTGGAGTTGGCGGGTGCTTTTGAAAAACAAGTCATCCCGCGCGCTGGGAATCACCTTAGAGTACAAACTGCAAGATGAAGATGACTTTCTGGTGGCCGCAAGCAAGGAATCTTTGCCGAAAATTGAGGCAGGGGGGACGGTTGCCCTCGAAAAAACCGACTATCTCCTCTATGATACAGCCAAAAGGGTTGTGAACAGCAACTGGTACGTCCATCTTCAAAACTGAGGGGCGGAGGTTTTTCGCTGGATAATTCATCTTTTTCTTAATCTTGACAGCCGCAACGATTTTGTTTAAGCTCTCGGCCCAATGTGCAACCGGTTATTATCAGAAGATGAGCCGGGCGCCGGAAAAGGGGATGGGGGAACTCTAAAAGCTGTACTGCTTTGCCATTGCCCCTGCGAATGAATGACCACGCGGACGGAGGGTTAGACAAATTCAAGGTTTTATAATTAAATTTTGAGGGGAATGGAGTTTATGAAGAAAAAAGCGGTTTTAGGAATTTTTTTGGGGTTATCGGCGGTTTTCATGATGCTTGCGGCAGCGGCTGTTGCTGCGGAAAAGGTTTATATCAACGGGATTGACGCCAATTTCCCGCCGTTCGCGTATGTTGACAAGGCCGGCAATCCGGATGGATTCGACGTCAAGGCGCTGGACTGGATTGCCAGGGAGATGAAATTCAAGGTCAAACATCAGCCGATGGACTGGGACGGCATTATTCCCAGCCTGAAGGCAAAAAAGATCGATGTAGTCGCCTCCGGGATGAGCATCACCGAGGAGCGCAAAAAACAGGTTGATTTTACGACTGCCTACTGGAAGATTAAACAGGTTCTCGTCGCGAAGAAGAATGCCGCGGTAACCGCCGAGAAGGCCCTCGCCGACGGCAACAAGATCGGGGTGCAACGCGGCACCACCGAGGCGAAGTGGATCGAGGAGAATCTGATCAAAAAGGGCGGCAAGAAATTCGAGCTCGTCCAGTACGATTCCGCGCCGCTGGCAATCGAAGATGTGGTGAACGGTCGGATTATTGCAGCCGCGATGGATGACGCCCCGGCGCTCGACGCGGTCAAGAAGAAGCCCGTCAAGATTCTGGGCGGTTTCGGGATGAAGGATGAAGAGTTCGGCTACGCAGTGCGCAAGGATGACAGGGAGTTTCTGAAAAAGCTTAACGATGGGCTGAAAAAACTGATGAAGTCGCCCTACTGGGCTGAGCTGAAAAAGAGCTACCTTGACAAATGATGTTGGCGCGGAGGAAGTCAGACCAGAGCTTTGAAAAATGCTGAATTACCGGGGCGAAGAAAAACTCTTAAGACATTAAGACAGATGCCGGAAGGTCAGCGTGCCGACGCCTTTTAAAATTGTGCGTTTCGTTTCCGTAGAAGCGCGTATCGGGAAGGCCCCTCCAGAAAGGGGCCTTCCATTTTTCAGGGTCTTGTTAAGCCAATGCCGGAAAGTTTGATCGCTATTATCGACGCCCTTCCGTATCTGTTGCAGGGTTCACTGGTTACCATCGCCGTTGTCGCCGGGGCGCTGAGTTTTGGTTTTCTGATTGGCGTTCCGCTGGCGGCCGGGCAGGTCTATGGCGGCGCGGCGATCCGCCGGAGCGTCGGAGTTTATGTCTGGTTTTTTCGCGGCATCCCGCTGCTTGTTTTTCTTTTTCTCTTTTACTTCGGTCTCTGCACGGCCCTGGGGATCAACCTTTCGGCCTTTACCGTCGCAATCATTGTGCTGGGTCTGATCAGCTCCGCCTACCAGTCCCAGATCATCCGCGGGGCGATTCAGGCGCTGCCGGAGGGACAGTTGAAGGCGGCGCGGGCGCTGGGTATGAGCGATTTTATGGCGATCTCCTCCATTATTATTCCCCAGGCGCTACGGCTTTCCATCCCCGGTTTTTCCAACGAATACTCCATTCTGCTGAAGGATTCGGCGGTTACCTACGCGCTCGGCGTGGCCGAGATCATGGCGCGCACGCACTTTGTGGCGACCAGAACCTATCAGCACTTCCCGCTCTATTTTGCGGCGGGGGTTATTTTCATGATCCTTACCTGGCTTGGCGTAAAAGGGTTGCGGCTTCTTGAAGACAAGGTAAGAATCCCCGGATATTCACATAATTGAACGCAGGAATGAAATGACGTCTCCTATTTTGCGGATTGAAAATCTATCGAAAAGATATGGGCAGCGGGAAGTTCTGAGAGGGGTGTCGCTGGAGGTGGACAAGGGCGACTTGAAAATCCTCATCGGTCCCTCCGGAGCGGGGAAAAGCACGTTTCTACACTGCATCAATTTTTTGGTGAAGCCGGATCAGGGGCGGGTCTGGCTGGACGAGCGGGAGATTCATCCCGAGCGCAAACGCGAACTGTACGCCTACCGCCAGAAGGTGGGGATGATCTTTCAGGATTTCAACCTCTTCGATCACCTCAACGCCTTGGAGAACGTCCGGATCGGTCTTACTAAGGTCAAGGGGATAGGCCGGGAGGAGGCGGGTGAGCGCGCACGGCTGGAACTCGAACGGGTCGGTTTGAAAGAGCATATCCAGAAGTACCCGGCCCAGTTGTCGGGGGGGCAGAAACAGCGGGTCTCGATCGCGCGGGCGCTGGCTATGGACCCGGAGGTGATGCTTTTGGACGAGCCCACCTCGGCCCTCGATCCGGAATTGATCGGCGAGGTGCACGCGGTTATCCGCGATCTGGGCGCGAACGGGATGACGATGATCATGGCGACTCATCAGATTGGCTTTGCCAGTTCGCTGGCAAGCGAGATCATCTTTATGGAGAACGGCTTGATCGTTGAGCAGGGAACGCCGGACAAGATATTCAACGATGCCGAACATTCGCGAACCCGCGAATTCTGCTCAAAGATCACCGATCTCTATGGGGAACGCGGATGACCGAAGGACTGCTCTATATACAAACAGAAGTCCTGCCCGCGCTTTTCCGGGGGTTCGGGGTCAGTTTGCAGCTCATTGTTCCCTCGGCGCTCGCCGGCCTCACACTCGGAACAGCCGTCGGGGTTTTCCGGGTGTACGGCAGCAGTCTCGTCCGCCGGGCGGCCGATGTCTATGCCGCCTTGTTTCGGGGGATCCCGCTTGTCATCCAGCTTTTCATCTGGTATTTCGGCTTGCCCTACTTCAACATCTACCTTAGCCCGTTTGCCGCGTCGGTTCTCGGTTTTTCACTCTGCAGCGGGGCTTACAATTCAGAATATGTTCGGGGGGCGCTCTTGTCGATCAAGCGGGGGCAGATGCTTGCCGCCGAATCGCTCGGTTTCAGCCGAATCCGGATGATTGTCTCGATCATCCTGCCGCAGGCGGTGCGCCGAGCCCTGCCCGGGTGCGGAAATGAGGTTATCTACCTGATTAAATATTCCTCGCTGGCCTACATGGTGACCTGTATCGAGCTTACCGGCGAGGGGAAGATCCTGGCGTCGAACTCCTTCCGGTTCACCGAGGTGTTCCTGATAGTCGGGGCCTGCTACCTGCTGATGACGTCGGTTGCGGGGTTGATCCTTGCCCGGATGGAAAATCATTTGAGAATCCCCGGCTTCGAGCAGCAGCGAACGTGAAGTACACCCTGTATCTTGCTTGTCGCAATTCCTTTTCAACACAGGAAATATCAATATTTTGACAAGATATTCACATAGTTACGCTTAAAAATGACGCAAGATGCCATAAGATTATATAGTTATATAGATATACGTTTATAATCTATGTTCTGTAAGCATCCGGAATGTCACTGTAAAAAATGATCTTTGGTAAAGCGCTTGACAAATAAAACAACTTGTAGTCGATTAATCACGCGGAAGCATCATCAACCCCGAAAAAATAAAGCGCCGGTTTCATGCGTTTACCGCCGGTATCTGGAACGGCGAAGTTAATCTCAAGGGCCATGACTTTTACTGAAAAAGGAGGATCGACGAATGAAGAAGCATAGTTGGGGAAAGGTTTGGTTTGCGGCCGCGGTATTTGCGGTGGTGCAGATAATAAGCGGACCCGCAGCATTGTGGGCGAAGACGGAAATAAGACTTTCTAACCAGTTGCCGCCTTCCCACCACATTTCCAAGGGGCTGGCAGTATTTGCCGAAAAGGTAAAGGAGTATTCCAAAGGCGCGGTTGAGGTGAAGGTGTTTGATTCCGCGCAGCTTTTCAAGGATACAGAGATTGTCGAGGCGCTTCAGGAAGGACTGGTCGATTCCGGGCTTGTTCCCATCAACAAATGGTCGGGAATGATTCCCGCTGCCGATGTCTTTGAGATGCCGTTCATTTTCAAGGATTTCTCTTCAACAAAGCAATTCATCGAAGCGGGGGCAGGGGAGCTGCTCGACGCGGAGTTCCAGAAAAAGGCCGTTAAAACCCTTTTTTGGGTTGATTACGGCTACATCCAGTTTTTCAACAACAAACGTCCTCTAACAACCCCCGCTGATTTCAAGGGGCTGAAAATGAGATCCTTCAGCAGTGGCGATGCCGAGACGCTCCGGGCGCTCGGCTCGGCGCCTACGGTCATGAGTTCCTCGGAGATGTATATGGCGCTCCAGCGGGGAACGGTTGACGGGGCGACAACCGGAATGCCTGCCGCGGTTTCCCGCAAGCTTATGGAAGTGCAGAAGTACATGACGGAGGCAAACTATACGACGGCGCAATTTGCCGTGCAGGCGAATCTGAAGAGCTGGCAGAAGCTGCCGAAGGATCAGCAGGAAGCCATCCTGAAAGCAGGGAAAGATGCCGAGGCATGGATCCGTGGGGCAATTGCCGATTCGGAAAAAAAGGCCAGGGAGACGATTGTAAAGGCGGGGGTGGCGATTCAGACGCTGACGCCGGCAAACCGCAAGCTGTTTATCGCGGCGACCGAGCCGGTGCGCAAGAACTTTGCCGACAAGACAGGCGCTTTGGCCAAAAAACTGATGGATATCGCGCTGGGAATGAAATAATTCAGAGGGACGGTGCGGTGCGCTCTTGCTGCCGCACCGTCCCTCAAAAGCGTTAAAGCCGCTGCGGCTGATTTTCCCTGTCTCCGGGAAAAGTGAAAGGGCGTGCCATGATGGAGAAAATCCGGGCGATCATTGAAAAAAGCAACCTCTATTTAGGAATTATCAGCGGGATGGGGATCCTTTTCATGGGACTGATCCTGGCTTACGAGGTTGTCTGCCGCTATATTTTTAACGCACCGACGATCTGGACACAGGAGGTTTCCATCTACCTGTTCATGTGGACGATGCTCGCGGCTTCGTCTTATACGCTTCAGACCGGCAAGCACGTGCGCGTAGATCTGCTCTTGGAGAGAATGCGCGTCAGAACAAGGCTGCTTACGGAGGGGGCGACCGGCATTGTCGGCGCCTTGTATTGCCTGATTGTTGCGCAGCAGGCCTGGCAGATGCTGGCCATGTCGATTGAATACGGAAAGCTGTCGGCCACCCCGCTGCGGGTGCCTCTGTGGATACCTCAGTCGGCCCTGCTGATCGGTTTTGTGCTGCTTACCCTGCAATTTATCATAATCGTTCTGAAGAGGTTATCGGAATTGCGCGCCATAGGAAACAGGGGGGCAGTCAGATGATAACATTTCTCATTGTCCTTGCCCTCATTTTAATTCTGCTTTTTGCCGGATTGCCGGTGGCCTTTTCCCTCGGCTCGGCCTCGGTGTTGCTGCTGTTTTTTTACGACCTGCCGCTGAAGATTATCGGCAGCACCGTTTTCGGCTCGCTGGACAGCTTCGTTCTGCTGGCCATTCCGCTTTTTGTCATGATGAGCCAAGTGCTGCTCGACGGCCGGATCGGGGATGACCTGTTCGATACCGTCAATGTTTGGGTCCGCCATCTGCCGGGAGGGCTCGCGATCGCGACCGTTATTGCCTGCGCGTTCTTCGCGGCGATCACCGGCTCCGGGGCCGCTTCGGCCGCGACGATCGGGATGGTGGCGTATCCCGCGATGCTGGCGCGGGGATATGACAAGAAATTTACGCTGGGATTGCTGGGAACCGGCGGCACGCTGGGGATACTCATCCCGCCCAGCATTCCGCTTATCATCTACGGCGAGGTGGCCGAGGAGTCTGTCGGCAGGCTTTTTATGGCCGGAGTCGTTCCCGGGATTGTCCTGACGACGATTCTGGTTCTGTACGCGGCCTTTCGCAGCGTCAGAGGAGGTTATCAGCGTCTTGAGCCCGCGTCCTGGCCGGAGAGGCTGCGGGTGACGAGAAAGAACCTCTGGGGCATCATGCTGCCGGTTATAATTCTGGGCGGCATTTACAGCGGCATTTTCACGCCTACCGAGGCCGCCGCCGCCGGGCTGGTTTACAGCCTCTTCATCACGCTGTTCATTTATCGCACCATTCGCTTACGCGATGTTCCGGAGATTGGCCTCAAATCGGCAGCCACTTCGTGCATGATCGCGATGATTATCACCGGAGCGATGCTGTTCGGCAGGGTTATGACTTTGCTGGAGATTCCCCAGCAGCTCACGGAACTTATCATTCAGTGGAAACTTTCCCCTCTCATGTTCGTGGTGGCGATGAATATTCTGATGATTCTCCTGGGGTGCATTCTGGAGACCGTCTCGATCATCCTGTTGACGATGCCGCTGGTTGTTCCGATCATCCATACGCTGGGGATCGACCCGATCTGGTACGCGATCGTGCTTACCGTCAATATGGAGATGGCGCTGGTGACGCCGCCCGTCGGGATGAACCTCTACGTCATCAGCGGGCTTGCTCCGGAGATCCGCATGGCGGAGGTGATCAGGGGCATAACGCCCTTTATCATCATCCTCTTTCTTTTCCTTGTTTTAACGATCGCTTTCCCGGCGATGAGCACCTGGTTGCCGTCGGTTATGTGAGCTCTCAAGAGGTCATCCCTTGGCGATATAATCAGCAATCAAATCGCCTACTTCTTTTGTGCCTCGGCCCATGTTTCCGGAAGCGAGGCTGCGGATGTCCTGGATAAGCGCCTTTTTTACCGCATTTTCGACGCGCGCTGCCGCGGCGGATTGTCCCAGATGTTCGAGCATCATGGAGGCCGCCATGATCGCGGCCAGCGGATTGATAACGTTTTGTCCGGCGTATTTCGGCGCCGAACCGCCGATGGGTTCAAACATCGAAACCCCGGCGGGGTTGATGTTGCCGCCGGCGGCGATTCCCAGCCCGCCCTGGATCATCGCGCCGATGTCGGTGATGATGTCTCCGAACAGATTGTCGGTGACGATTACGTCGAACCATTCCGGGTTCTTGATCATCCACATGGAAACCGCGTCAACATGGGCGTAATCGGTGGTTACATCCGGGTATTCCGCCGCCACCAGGTGAAAGACCCGTTCCCAGAGATCAAACGCATAGGTCAGGACGTTCGTTTTGCCGCAGAGCGTCAGTTTCTTGCGTTTGCCCCGTTTTCGGCAGTATTCGAAGGCATAGCGAATACAGCGCTCGACGCCGTAGCGGGTGTTGATTGACTCCTGGATCGCCACTTCCTGTTGAGTTCCTTTTCTCAGGAACCCCCCCCCGCCGGTGTACAGACCCTCCGTGTTTTCCCGGACGACGGCAAAGTCAATCTCTTTGGGGCCCTTGTTCTTCAACGGCGTTTCCACGCCGTCATAAAGGGCAACCGGCCGGAGGTTGATGTACTGATCCAGCCGGAAGCGCAACTCCAAAAGCAGACCCTTTTCCAGGATGCCCGGCTTCACGTCTGGGTGGCCGATTGCCCCGAGCATAATCGCATCCATTTTTGCAATTTCCGCCAGAACGCTTTCCGGAAGGATTTCGCCTGTCTTGAGAAACCGCTCGCCGCCGAGATCATAGTGGTGCAGATCGAAGTGGAGCTGGTCGCGGCTCCCTGCCGCTTCCAGGGCTTTCAGCGCCTCCCGGATCACCTCCGGACCGGTGCCGTCGCCGGGAAGGACGGCGATGGTAAATGTCGTTTTTCCGCTCATGTTTTGTCTCCTTTTTTTGTGGTAAAATTCTGCATCGATCCATCGTTGGGCGGCGGATGTCACAGATGCTGGTTAAAAATGAGGGAGAGGGGATTTCACCCCCCCCCGCTTTAACCCCATTGGTTTCTCTATGTCAAATCTGCGGTCCGGCTTTTGCGTCCCCCGGCGGAGTCAATCCTGACTTGATAAGAACCGCATACTGAAGCGCCAGCAGTAAAAAACCAAGCGGGAGAAAAAGATAGGGAATGAACATCGGCGTGCCGAGCGATGTGGACATCCGGTCATGGTGCTGCCAGGCCTGAATGGTCATCACTGAGCCTTTCCAGATCATCGCGGTGCAGAAAAGAATTCCCAGCGCGCCGCGAAGAACTCCCAGTCGTTGAACAACGCGCCCTGACAACCGCTCGGTCAGAAAGGTGACGCGGATGTGAACCCCGGAACTCAGAACATCCGCTGTCGGGATCGTGCAGACGAACAAGAGCAGGAACGTATTAACCTCCAGCGCCCAATGGGTCGGGGCGGCAAAGATGTAGCGCATCAGCACATCGTAAAAGATGCTGACCACCATGAAGGCCATCGCCGCCTGTCCCAGGATGCCTGTAGTTTTGGAAAGCCCTGGAATGATTCCCGCCGGTTCATTCATCTTATTCAGCCTTTCCCCAAGGCGAGGTTAATCGCCTTCTGGCCGGTTTCCTCCCCGACCTGTTTTTTCCACCATGCCCAGACAGGCATGCTCTTTTCTTCAAAGTCCTTCAATTCAGCTGCGGTGGGTTTGAATATCTGGAGCCCCGCCTTTTGCAACTGCGGCCAGAACTGTTCCGGATAAAATTTCCGGTTAATGTCGGCTGCGTAGGTGCGGTCAAACTCTTGGGACGCATCCCAGAAAGCGGCTTTTATCTTGTCGGGGAGTTTGTCCCACTTGTCTTTGAGGAAAAAAATCGCTATCGAGAAACCGGTCATCGGCAGCTTGTAGCAATATTTGACCTGCTCGTAGATTTTTCGCCCCATGATCGTGCTGATGTTGGCAAGCGTTGCATCTACGGTCCCGCGCTGAACGGCGAGGTAAAGCTCCGAAGAGGGTACGCGCGCGCCGCCGACGCCATAAGCTTTCAGCACCTCTTCCGCTTCGAAGGCGACCGTCCGGATGCGCTTTCCTTTCAGGTCGGCAAGGCTGGCGATTCTGTTCTTTCCGCTCCAGATGTATTCCGGCTCGAGGATGCCGCCGCCCGCGGTCAGCATGAAGGTATTGTCCTTTGCCAGGGAATCGTTGATCAGCTTCCACAGGGGGCTTTCCATCGCGAGTCGCTCCCCGTGTTCGTAGAGGTTGTCACAGAGGCTGGGGAGCCCGAGAAGGCCAAGAATCGGGTAGTTGCGCGTGATGTACGAGGTCGTGTGGAACATGAACTGGATTGTCCCCGCCCGCAGCGCCGACACCTGTTCGTCCGCCTTGACAAGGGTTCCGGAATCGAAGAAGTCCATCTTCAGCAGGTCGGGATGTTTCTTCAGGCGATCAACAAACGTGACGATCGGCGGGAAGAGGTCTTTGTAGGCGGGGGTCAGATAGGTGACGCCCGTATAAGTCGGCGGCGCGGCAAACGCCTCGGTGAGCCAGCGATCGGACAAGCCGAGCATGACAATGCCTGTCCCTGCCGTTGTTAAGAAATCTCTGCGTGTGATTTTTCCCATAGCTTTTTCCTCCTTGTCCTTTCTTTTGTTTGGGTTTTCCCTGTTTAAAAATTACTTGACCATGCCTGGCAGCCAGAGGCTTAACGGTGGATATAACGTAAACAGTATTAAACACAGCAACTGAATCATCAGAAACGGGATGCTGCTTCTGATAATTTCCTGAAGCGAAAGCGACGGGACGCAGCTTTTTAGTGTGTAGAGGTTCAGCCCGACGGGAGGCGTCACGACGGCCAGCTCGAGATTGATAACCAGGACAATGCCATACCAGAGCGGATCGTAGCCGAGGGCTTTCACCAGGGGCAGTAGAATTGGGGTGGTGATGACGATGAGCGAGGCGGCATCCACGAACATTCCTCCTATAATCAGGAGGAGCTGGATCGCGAAGATCAGAACCAGCGGATGCAGATGGAGGTCGATCAGAAAATTGCTCAGCAACTCCGGGACACGCACCATGTTGAGATAGGAGCCAAAGATCATCGCGCAGCCGATGATGACCATAATGGCAACGCTGATCCTCATGCTTTCCTTGATGATTTCGATAATCCGGCGCAGATTGACGGTGCGGTAGGCGATACTGGCAATAATTAAAGCCCCGACGACCCCGATCGCCGAAGCCTCCGTCGGGGTCGCGATGCCGGCGTAGATTGAACCCAGCACCATAATGATCAGGATGCCAGTGTGCCATACCTCTAAAAGGCTGGACCAGCGCTCTTTCCAGGTAAATCCGGCGTTGGCGCCCCGGGGCGCCAGCTCGGGCGAGATGAGGCACCTGATGAGGACGTAGAGGCTGAGCATGGTGGCCATAACCAGCCCCGGGACGATGCCGCCGATGAAAAGCTTGGCGATGGACTCGCCGGAGATGGCGCTGTAGATTATGAAGGGAACGCTGGGCGGGATCAGCATCGCGAGGGCGCCCGCCGTGACGACGGAGCCAGCGGCTATTTTTGAAGAATACCCGCGTTTGAGCATCTCCGGAACCGCCATCGAGCCGATCGCTGCAACGCCGGCGACGCTGACGCCGCTTACCGCGCCGAAGACGGTGCAGGCGCCGATTGAGGCAATGGCCAGACCGCCGGGCAGCCAGGAGAGCCATCTGGTCGCCATAGTGTAAAGATCGCCGCCGATCGGGCTTTTGGCCAGGATATTGCCCATCAGCACGAACAGGGGAAGCGCCAGCAATTCGAAGGTAGTTTCCTGGCCGAAAAAGGCCGTTGCCGCGAGCGTCAGCGCATCGGGGCCGCGGAAAAGCAGTATCCCCAGAACGCCGGATAAGCCAAGGGAGATGAAGATATCCACCCCTATGGCGATCATGAGCAAAAGCAGCAGAAGCACGAATATCGTCAGCATTAAATTCCCTCTTTATGGGCAAAAAAACCAGTACCCCGCGAATTGCTGTCGCTGATTGTTCAGGCTATGTTTCAGGGGTAATTATATCCCCATTGCGCACTGATTACGAGAATTTCTTTTCCAGGGCGCGCATTTCGCCTACGCCGACAAGGTTGTTGAACTCTTCAAAGCTGACGAGGTCTTCAAGACAATTCTCCGTGGAGCCTTTCTCCCGCAAGTGGGTCAAGACCTTCATCATTGCCTTGGTTGCTGCGTATAGGGTTGAAACTGGGTAGATCGCGATCTTGTAGCCGATTTGCTCCAGTTCCTCCGCGGGGAGAAAAGGCGTCTTTCCCTTTTCGACCATATTGGCGATCAGCGGAAGTTTCAGTTCGCGGGCGATCTCCTTCATCTCCGCTATAGTCTGCGGCGCCTCGACGAAGAGCACATCCGCGCCGGCCTCGGCATAGGCAACCGCTCGGGCGATCGCGTCCTTCAGGTTGGTTACCGCCCGGGCATCGGTGCGGGCGACAATGACGAAATCTTCGGACTGCCTCGCATAAACGGCGGCGCGTACCTTTGCCGCCATTTCTTCTTGGGGGATGAGTTGTTTTCCTTCCATGTGTCCGCAGCGCTTGGGAAAAACCTGATCTTCGAGTTGCAGGCCGGCGATGCCCGCTTTTTCGAACTCGCGCACCGTTCGCATGACGTTCAGAACCCCGCCGTAACCGGTATCCCCGTCGGCGATAAACGGGATAGCGACGGCGGAAGCCATATTCCCGGCTTGACTGACCACCTCCGACATCGTCATCAAGCCGATATCGGGCTGGCCGAGAACGCTTGCCGAGGCGCCATAGCCGGTCATATAGACGGCAGAAAAACCCGCCATTTCCACCAGGCGCGCGGACCAGGCGTCGAAAGCGCCAGGGGCTCGCACAAGGCCCGGTTTCTGTAGAAGCTCACGTAATTTTTTCCTTTTCATGCTCCAATGTCTCCTGTTCCTGAATTTATCCGTTATAAGTCGTCTGTCCCTGCTCTCAGTTTTCAGTGGCGCCAGGAGCGGCAAAGACAGCGCCTGCATTGAGTAAAGCGTCTATTTCTGCTTCCGGATAGCCCAGCTCACGCAATACCGAAACGGTATTCTCGCCGATCTGGGGCGACGGTTTATGCAGTCGGGCGGACGTTCTGGAGAACTTGACCGGAAATCCCGGCATCTTGACCGGCCCGCCGGGCTGAGCCGACTCGATCACCATCTCCTGATGGAGCACCTGGGGATCGGAAAAAACCTGCTTCAGATTGTTTACTGGACCGCAGGGCACCCCGGCCTGGTTGAGCAGCTCGATCCACTCGTCCCGTTTTTTGGTCGCTATTATTCCTTGAATTATTTCATTTATTTCACTTCTGTTCTGACGGCGTTTCTGCTGGGTGTCAAAACGCGGGTCGGTGGGGAGATCGTCCCGCTTCAGCGCGGCGCAGAGCTGAAGCCAGTTTTTTTCAGCGCTGGGAGCGATGGCTACCGGGCCGTCGGCGGCATTGAAGAGTCCATACGGAGAGACAACCATGTGATCATTGCCGTTGCGGGGCGGGAGTTCCCCGGTCGCAAAAAAGGCGGAAGAGGCGAAGGTGAACATGCTGATCAGCCCGTCCACCATCGCTGTCTGGATTTCCTGGCCCCGCCCGCTCTTCTCCCGCTCCCGCAGGGCGGCCAATATTCCGAACGCCGCATAGAGCCCCGCGATCGTGTCGCTGATGGGGACTCCGACCCGGAGCGGTGGCATCTGTTCGTTGCCGTTGAGGCTCATAAAGCCCGACATCGCCTGGGCGATGAAATCAAAGGCGGGGCGATCCTTGTAGGGGCCCGATTTGCCGAAGCCGCTGATTGCGGCGTAGATCAAGGAGGGGTTCAGCGCGCTCAATTCCTTGTACCCGAGGCCGAGGCGGTCCATCACCCCCGGCCGGAAATTTTCTACAACGATATCCGCTTTTTCAGCGAGACGCCGAATGATCTCCTTGCCTTCTGGTTTTTTCATGTCAACCGTAATGGCCCTTTTATTTCTGTTGAGGTTTACAAAATAGGGATTCTCGCCCTTGCCCATGATCCCGGTAACGCGGGACGGATCGCCTTCAGGCGCCTCTATTTTGATGACGTCCGCCCCCAGATCGGCCAGGAGCATTGTGCAGAAGGGGCCTGATACGACCCTGGTCAAATCAAGAACCTTTAATCCTGTAAGTGGCATGGCTGGCAACTCCTGTCTTTTAAAATTAATGGGTTATGCCGCAGATTGCGGCCGCCAGCAGAGGATCGCGGGGGCCGCTTTTCATCACCTGCCCGGGCAGCGTTCTGCCGAGAATTGACTCAAGCTGCTGTGCGGCTTCTATAATTTTCAGCAGATCGATGCCGGTATCATACCCCATGTCTTCCAGCATGAAAACCACGTCCTCCGTGGGAAGATTGCCGGCGGCCAGTGGAACGTTCGGGCAGCCGCCGATCCCGCCCAAAGCCGCGTCAAACGTGTCGGCGCCCGCTTCCAGCGCTGCGTAGAGATTGGCCATCGCAGTCCCCCGGTTGTTGTGCAGATGGAGGGAGTAGGGGATTTGGGGGAAGCGGCTCGTGAATCCCTTGATCATTTTAATTATTCTGGTCGGCGTCGCCATTCCCGTCGTATCGGCAAGAATGACCGAGGCTGCGCCGCCATTGATATAGGCGTCGGCGAGGCGATAAACCTCGTCATCCGACACATCGCCCTGGTACGGACAGCCGAAGGCGACGGCCAGGGCGCCCATCACCGGTTTGTTCCGCTCCCGGGCAAGCGTAAAGATTGCCTGCAAATCCGTCACTGACTCCGCCACGGTTCTGCGCACGTTTGCCAGATTATGGGCATCAGTTGTTGAAATCACTACTACCAGCTTATCCGCGCCGTGGTCGAGCGCGAGCTGGGCCCCCTTGAGGTTCGGGACGAGCGGGCTGTGGATGCATCTGTTTTTGGGGAGTCCCGCCATAACTTCTGCCGCGTCGCGCATCTGGGGTATCGCCTTGGGGCTCACAAAGGAGGTGGTTTCCATCTCCGTTATCCCCGCTTCGAGCAGCCGGCGGATGACGGTGATTTTTTTTTCGGTCGGGACGAATTCCGGCCAGGACTGGAAACCGTCGCGGGGCGCGACTTCGCGAATATGTATCTTTCTTGATTCTGACGATTTCATTTAAATCACCCTTCTAAAAAGATATTTTTGTTTTATAGACGTATAGGTCGCCGCGAAAATGGATGCAGGAGACTTCGACCGGCGCTTGGGACATGTCCATGTAGGTATTTTCAACAAGGAACAACGCCTCTCCGAAACCTATTCCCAGTTTTGCGGAGGTATCGATGTCGGCGACGGTTGCGCGCACCATTTGTTCGACGCTGGCCAACTGCACGCCGCAATGATCGCGAAAGACGGTGAGAAAGGGCTGTTTTAAGAACATTTCCTTATTGACGCCGGACATCAGCTCGGGAAGGGCGTAGTTGACGATAAAGGAGGCAGGATGTCCATTTAACTTTCTAATCCGCTTCATGCGCCATATCGGGGCACTGCCTTTTGTGTGGAGCAACTCGGCTATCCTTCGGGGACAGGGAACGGTGGCAAGCTCCAGCACCTCTGTCTCCGTCTGCAAATTTCTGGTCAGCGCGGAATCGGCCCAGTTCCAAAAATTGCCGGACAATTTAAGTTCCACAATTTCCTCGGGGCGCTTGGTAACCCTTGTTCCCACGCCCTGTTTCGGTTCTACATACCCCTCCTGAACGAGGATGCTCATCGCCTTGCGGATGGTTATGGCGCTTACCCCGAATTCCTGTTCAAGATCGCGGGCGGGGGCGAGCAGCTCCCCTGCCCGGTATTCCTCCTGCAGGATGCGGCCTTTCAGTGTTTCGGCAAGCTGGACGTAGATGGGTGCTTTTCGATTGTCGCTCATGGCAGGAAGTGTCCCGGAAAGATAGTTTTTAATGATATCAAACGCATATACTGAAAAAAGTCGGCTTTCCACTAAACAACGCCGGTAGCGGAGGACGATCAATTTGTATATGTTTATACAAATATCATGTCTGACTGTCAAGAAAAATATAAATCAATAAAAAATTCGGGCAAGCGGTCTACCAGGTGCGAACCTTTTCTGATATTTTTTTGAAATTATTTGCCATCCCGGAATGAGGGGAGGCAAGAACGGCTATTTTCTGCGTGAGGATAGACTGGGATGCCAGTTCATCGTTGAGGATATGGCCGGTATAATGGAGATCGAAGCCCAGAAACTTTTTGCAGATGGAATTGATATGGTTGAAAAGCCGCATCGCCTCGTTTTCGTTGGCTACGGCATTGGCGATAATGCCGAAATCCTTGCGCTCAAATACCTGAAACATCACCTTGATCATGGAATAGGCGTCGGTAAGGCAGGTAAGCTCCTTGTTGATTATAACGATGTTTTTGGAGGCGAGCAGATTGAACTGCAGCACAACCTCGGAAATGCCGGCGCCGGTGTCGAGCATGATCATATCGTAATCGGTGAACTCCAGGATCATCGCTTTTACCAATTCGATCTTTTCAAAAAGGAGCTGCGCCATATCCCTGACCCCGGAACTTGACGGAATCAGATCGAAGCCGCCTTTTGTCGGAATCACTATATCCCGCAGGTTTTTGTCTCCAAAAATCACATCCTGCAGCGTATGGGGAGGGTTAATTCCCAGCATGATATCAATATTGGCCAGTCCCAGATCGCAATCCACGACAAGGATTTTCTTTTTTGTCTGAGCCAGCGTCGCGGCCAGATTGAGGGTGGTGAATGTCTTGCCAACGCCGCCCTTCCCGCTGGTTACCGAGAGGATTAGAGGCTTTTTTTTCATTGCTTTTCCATTTCGTTTATTTCGGCAAAGCGCACGGAAAGCGCTTTTCTTTCCGCATTGTTGACGGCGGTGTTTTCAGCTTTCGCATCGAGGTCGTGGAAGATATGGTTTTTACCTGTTTTTTTTGCTTGGCAAAGATTGCCGTCCGCCTGTTGGAAAAAGGCGTCAACACTCATCTTGTGAGACGATTTATAAATGGCAAGGCCGACACTCACCGACACGCGTCGGCCTTCGGCCGTATAAACCGTGAAATCAAAGCTTTTCAGAGAATTTTGGATTCGTTTGGCGACACCGATGCCTTCGGTAAGCCCGGAGGAGGGCATGATTATGAAAAACTCGTCCCCGCCGAAACGGCAGGCAAAGTCGGTTGGTCGGACGCTTTTGCCCAAGATGCCGGCGAACTGAGACAGGAGCTGGTCCCCGATATAATGTCCGAAGGTATCATTGACATTCTTGAAGTTGTCCAGGTCCAGAGCAATTAAGGTGCAGGGCTGACCGGTGCGTCTGGCCCGAGTAGTTTCCACCTCCAGTTGCAGATAAAAGAAGCGCTTGTTGTACAAACCAGTCAGTTCATCGGTAAGAAGCAGGGATTTCAGCCGCTCGTTCTCATTTTCCAGTTCTGTTACCCGCCTTAGCAGCTCATCCAAGGGAGTTATCTTTTGCCTTTTTGTTTCAGCCATCTTTTACCCCGACTGTCATCCTGAAATATATCCCCCTGCAAGCGCCTTTTGCGTTCGCGGAAAATACCCGCTCTTCTGATAATAATCGCAGGGCGCAACCATTCGTGAGGGGCTCTTTACAACATATTTGGCCTATATAAAACAAATTTTTTGGATAAGAAAATTATTGCTGCCGGCAAGTATCAGAAAAAATAGCCAGTTAGACGCAGCTCCTTAACGCGCCGGTCCCTTGTTTTCCATATATCCGAATTCCTTCAGTAAACGAGGGTCGCTGGTCCAGTCTTTCGCCACGCGGACAAAGAGTTCCAGAAAGACCCGGGAAGCGAAGAACCTCTCCATCTCCAGCCGCGCCTTTGTGCCTATCTCCTTGAGCATCGCGCCCCCCCTGCCGATGACGATCCCCTTTTGTGAATCCTTTTCAACATTGATCGTAGCCTTGATGCGGATCATGTTTTTGGCCTCGTCTTCCTGGAAGGAATCGACGACGACGGCGGTTACGTATGGTATTTCCTGATGCAGACGGAGGGTGATCTTTTCTCTGATGATTTCGGCGGCGATAAAGCGCTCGGAGCGGTCTGTCATCATCTCTTCGGGGAAGTAGCGGGGCCCCTCGGGAAGGAGCTTCCAAATCTCGGAGACAAGGTGCGCTACTCCGTCATTTTTTAAAGCGGAAACGGGAATGATTTCGCGAAATGGGTAAAGGGCGCTGAAGGAGTCGATAAGGGGCAGAAGGCGCTGCTTTTCGATGAGGTCGGTCTTGTTGATAACCAGGATTACGGGTTTTGTCAGACCTGCCAGCGATTCGATGATGAAGCGGTCGTCACTGCGCGGCGCCTCCTCCGCTTCGACTAAAAGCAGAAGCAGATCAACATCGCCGATGGTTCCAGAGGCCGTCTCCACCATGGCCTTTCCCAAGGGAGTCTTAGCCCTGTGAATGCCGGGCGTGTCGAGAAAGATCAGTTGCCCGGGGTTCGGTTCATCAAGGTTTTTTATCCCCATGATCCGGTTGCGCGTCGTCTGGGGTTTACGGGTGGCAATGGCGATTGTCTCCCCTACGAGCTGATTGAGCAGGGTGGATTTGCCGACGTTGGGCCGCCCGATGATGCCGATGAAGCCTGATTTGAACAAGTCTGCCTCCGTTTTAAAGGAAAAACTCCCTGCCTTATCCACATTTCGCAAATAAAGTGTCCGGTATTGATATCACGCCGGGACTATCTATGCAAACATTTTGCCGAACGCTGAGCGCCGCCGGCAAAAAACGACAGCCGGCAGTTCAAAGTTCGTCAATCCTTCCGGAAAAATCCGTCCTTAATTTTTTGCCCTCGTCGGCAATGACCAGGGTTCCCCTTGCCAGCGAGGGATCAACTTCCACATGGATATTTTCTAACCGATAGTTTTCCTTCAGCGTGGCAATGTTTCCCCGCCGCAAACCCTGGAGGTTGGAAACGTCTTGAGGGGAGACGATAAATTTGATTTCTTTTTTTCTTCCAGCGGCAACATTGAGGAGCGTTTCGGCCATTTCGAGAAAGATTGCCGCCTCGACAAGCGCTCGGAAGGCCGGATGAAAAGGCCCACCGAGCACGGCGCCCGGCTCTTCCAGTTCGCCCGTTGTCTGCAGGCCCAGGCGGATAACGGGAATGCCCGCTTTTGTAAACTTTTTGAGAGCCTCTTTAGACAGTTCCGTTGCCTCCAAAAGAGTAAGCGGCTGGTATTTTTTCTTTATGAAATCCCTGGCCAGGGCGGTGTTTTCAAGGACAATGGTCGGGTGGATCCGCACTGTGTCGGGACGCAGGGCGATCGCCGTCTCCACCGTTTTGGCGAAGCGTTCCGGGGTGTCCCCGGGAAGCCCGACCATCAGGTGAATCCCGGTTGTAAACCCCCCTTCCTTGAGCAGTTTTATCGCCCGGATATTGTCCGCCGCGGTATGCCCCCGCCGGGACTGAAGCAGAACCCCGTCGTCAAAGGACTGTACCCCTATTTCGACGGCAGCTACGCCCGACCGCTTTAAAAAAGCGAGATTATCGGGGGCGATCTCGTCCGGGCGGGTGGAAATCCGGATGCTTTCAACCCTGCCTTCCCTCAAAAAAGGGGCGGCGAGCATAAGCAGTCTTTCCTGTTCCGCATGCTCCATGCCGGTAAAGGTTCCCCCGTAAAAGGCGATCTGAACGGGGCCCTGCTTGCGGGAGGGCTTGGCCAGGTGGGTGCGGATGATGTCGTTGAAGTCATCATCGGTTATCCGGGCCGGGTGGCTGCCCGCGGTAAGGATTTCATTGCAGAAGATGCAGCGATGCGTGCAGCCCCCGTTCATTATGAAGATCGGAATGATCACCCGCCTGTTTCCTCTTGCTCCCGCCGGAGAGTTAAAAGCGCAGTCCGTGCCGCTTGCTTTTCGGCCTCTTTCTTGCTTTTCCCGCTTCCCGCGGCAATGAATCTCTCCCCGATAAAGAGACCCATTTCAAAGAGTTTGTCGTGGTCAGGGCCGGTTTCGGACAGCACGCTGTAGCGGGGGATTGTTTTAAAGAGGAGCATGCTTCGCTCCTGGAGGGCGGTCTTGTAGTCCAGACAGGTTGAGTCGGCATCCCCTTCCCGGAGAAGGGGTTCAAAAATTGTGCCGAGAAAGGCGGCTGCACATTCAAAGCCCTTGTCCAGAAAAATCGCAGCGATAACGGATTCAAGGGCGTTTGCCAAAAGCGACGGTTTTGTCCTTCCCCCGGAGGCCTCTTCCCCTTTTCCAAGCAGCAGGTGCTCTCCGATTGTGAATTTACGGGACAGTTCGGCAAGCGGATGTTCGTTAACGGCAGAGGCGCGGAGTTTTGAGAGCTGCCCCTCTGTGTAGGTGGGGAATATTTTCATCAGCATGTCGCTTACAATCAACTGCAATACCGCGTCTCCGAGAAACTCCAGCCGCTCATTGTCGCCGTTCGCTATGGATGCGTTTTCATTGGCGAAAGATCGGTGGGTAAGCGCCCGGTTGAGGAGGGACTTATCGGTGAAATTCCAGCCGAGACGCGCTTCAAGTTCGGCAAGGCTTTGCAGTCGTTCATTATCCATTATTTCGATCCTCAAAATGTCAGCAACCTATGGCGTTCGCAATGAGGCGCTCACCGTCCAGAGATTCCGGGACAACTCTTACGATGCTGTTGACTTTCACCCCGCTGCCGCGGACGGCCACGGGGATGTAGTTTTCTGAAAATCCGGTCGGGTGCCCTGTCTCTTTATCGGTTCGGCGTTCGATGAGCACCTTGAGCGGCTTTCCCAGGAAGCGCTCCGCAAAGCTGCGACGCTTTGCCGCTCCCGCTTCCCGGAGAAGCTTTACGCGGTTTTTCTTTACATTATCAGTGACTTGTCCAGGCATCGTCGCCGCGGGCGTGCCTGGCCTGCGGGAGAAGGGAAATGCGTGCAGGTATGCCAGAGGCAGCTCTTCGATCAAACTTAGAGTTTCGGCGAACTCCTCCTCCGTCTCTCCGGGGAAGCCCGCGATCACGTCTATCCCGATGGCAAGACCAGGAATTGCGCATTGGAGCTTCAAGACGAGTTCCCGGAAAAAAGCCGTATCGTAATTGCGCCGCATCTGCTTAAGGATTCTGTTGCTGCCGCTTTGCAGCGACAGGTGCAGATGGGGACAGATAATATCGGAGCCCCTGATCAGGGAGAGCAGTCCCGTGGTCACCTCGCGCGGTTCCAGGGAGCTGATGCGGAGACGTTCAAACAGTCGTTTTTCCACAATTTTCCCCAGAAGGGAGGTAAAATTGGAGGGAGGGCGTAGGTCGCGTCCCCAGGCGCCGAGATGGATTCCGGTCAGGACGATTTCCCGATAGCCGTTGGCGGCCAGTCGCGCCAGCCTCTGCATGGTCTCCTCCGGAAAAAGGCTGCGGCTTGTTCCCCGCGTGTAGGGTACTATGCAGTAACTGCAAAAGGCGTCGCAGCCATCCTGAATCTTCAGGAAAGCCCGGGTATGTTCGGGAAAGACCGCTGCTCCCAGCGGGGAGATGGCCTTTTCCTTACGGATATCGCCGACAATAATTTCATTCTTGGCGATCTCAGGAAAGAAGCTTTCTTCGCCGCTATTTGTTAAATTTAAGCTGCGCTTGCCCGTCTGAAGCAGCAGATCGGGGATCAATGCCTTTTCGGTGTTGCCGATGACGAAATTAACCCCGGCAAGCGAGGATAGTTCCTGGGGCGCCCTTTGAGCGTAGCAGCCGGTGACGATAATTATTGCCTCCGGATTCTTTCGGAGGGCCCGGCCGACGAGCTGCCGGGACTGATAATCGGTTTTTCCTGTAACTGTGCAGGTATTGATTATATAGGCATCCGACTTTTCATTAAACGGGACAATCGTCAATCCCCGGGCGCCAAGCATTTCGGATATTGACGCCGATTCGCACTGGTTTAACTTGCAGCCGAGGGTGGCGACCGCTGCCGTCATGATTTTCCCAATTTTTTTTGGATCTTTTTGTGCAGTCAATCTTGCCGCTTCCTTTTTAGCCCTTCCTCTAATCGCCGCAGCTCGCGTTGTCAAGTAAAACCGCTTTTTTAACCGCGGCGCTGCTGCAGCCGAGACATTTCAGCGGATTTCCAAATCAATGGCACAAGCCGCTTTGGCGACCATTTCCAGAATTGTCTGAAAAATACGCTAAGGCGAAGCTTGATATTTCGACAAACCTTATTGACAATTGCTCCCGACTTAGTGTAGTCTTTTAGACTAATCAGCTTGTTATTGGACTTCATCAACCGGGAAATCGCGATTCCTGCCCTGAGCAGCGCTGCAAATTACAGGGCAACCGGAAAGCGGACAACAATTCATTAATGCTTTAGGGGGAGACGATTATGAAAATAGATATTTTTAATCACATTTTTCCACAGGCGTACTTTGACAAAATGGTAGAGCTGGCGCCGAACGGCGCCGATATGCACAAGCGGGTGCGCAACATACCTTGTATTGTGAACCTTGATGAGCGTTTCCGCATCATGGATTTGTTCGGCGATTATCAGCAGGTCATCTGTCTGGGGGCGCCCCCGATTGAGGTTTTTGGCCCGCCCGCGGTTGCCAATGAACTGGCCCGTTTGGCCAATGACGAGATGGCGAAACTCGTCCGTAAATATCCGGACCGTTTCCCCGGCTTTATTGCTTCACTGCCGATGAATGATCCCGAGGGGTTGCTCAAGGAAGCAAAGAGAGCCGTTTCCGAGCTGGGCGCGGTTGGGGTGCAGGTGTATTCGAACGTGCTCGGCAGTCCCTTGACCAGACCAGAAACCATGCCCTTGTTCGATCTGATGGTGGAACTCGACCGGCCCATTTGGCTCCACCCGGCCCGGGGGGCGGATTTCCCTGATTACAAGAATGAAAAAAAGAGCCACTATGAAATCTGGTGGACCTTCGGCTGGCCCTATGAGACCAGTGTGGCGATGGCGCATATCGTTTTTGCCGGGCTTTTTGACCGGCTCCCTTCGCTGAAGATTATTGCCCACCATCTGGGCGCCATGATTCCCTATTTTGCCGGCCGGGTCGGGCCGGGCTGGGATCAACTCGGCAGCCGCACATCCGACGAGGACTATACTACGCTGCTCCGGCAGTTAAAGAAACGGCCCATTGATTATTTCCGCATGTTTTATGTGGATACCGCTATCTTTGGCGCTCGCGACGCCACGATTTGCGGCTTGAACTTTTATGGAGCGGAAAAGGCGTTATTTGCCTCCGACATGCCCTTTGATCCGGAAAAAGGGACGGCGTATATCAGGTGGACGATCGATATTATCGACAGCCTGGACATAACGCCGGCCGAGCGTCAGGCCATCTATGAAGGCAATGCCCGCAAACTGCTGCATCTCTAAAGTTTGTTGGGCAATACCTTATTCGGGATTATTTTCAAGGGGTTATTAATATAGTATGGAGAGAATAATCGGCATCGCCTCCGAATACCATCTAATCGCTATAGCGATAGGTTTTTTGATTTTACTGGTGGTCTATTTCTTCCTCAAAAGCTTGATGAAAATCGCTCTTTTTGTATTGATAATCGTAATCGCGATCGGGAGTTATTTTTACTTCCAGCACCCGGGGACAGACCAGGTAAGCGTTAAAGACGCCTTCAATAGGGCGAAAACCGATTCCGAAAAGGTTGTGGAAAAGGGGCAGGATGCCTGGGGAAAGGGTAAAAAGTTGGTGGGGGAGGGCAGAAAGGCATACGAAAAAGGGAAAAAAACCATAGAAAACGGCAAAGAGTTGCTTGATAAGGGGGTCGAAAAGGGGGACGATTTTGTTGAAAAAGTGAAAAAGATTGTGAGAAAAATATATCTTCTTTTCGAGACGAAAACTGATGACGGCGCACAGCAGAAAAAGTGACTTGCAGGAAAATATTAACGCTTTGATGGGGCCGGGTTTACTTACACCCGGACAGGAGTCCTCTTCTTATGAACATTAAGCTTTACTGGCCAAAGCAGTCTTCTACCAGAGAAGATCAACCCCCATCGCCCGCACCGGGCATGCCAAAACGCATAGTTCACAGCCTGTGC
This sequence comes from Syntrophales bacterium, assembly GCA_023229765.1. Classification (NCBI taxonomy): domain Bacteria; kingdom Pseudomonadati; phylum Thermodesulfobacteriota; class Syntrophia; order Syntrophales; species Syntrophales bacterium. Next base: position 373,889 of record JALNYO010000001.1, read on the forward strand.
AAAGCTCCGTATCGAAATTAACCCGCCATGATTCGCGATCCAGATGCAGGGCGCCGGTGGGACAGACGCCGGTGCAGGTTCCGCAGTGGATGCACTTTTCGGTGTTTTGACTGACGCTTTTGGAAAGCGGTTCGACGCCGAGTCCGAGCGACTTGAGGTAACGAATGCCGTCGTCGAAATTTTCTTTTGTGCCGCTCAGCTCCAGAACGAGGAGCCCTTCGCGTCTGGGCAGGATTCTGGCCTTCAGGATATTCAACATCAGATCGTACCGCTTCACCAACTCGTAGATAATCGGTCTCTCCGAAGATTCCGCAGGGTAGTGGATAACCACCTTTTTTGAGTGCATTTTTCTTATGATCTCCTTATTTCCAAAAGATTGTCCCATTCTATTGCCGGGAATGTCGCAAGCAGGCTGTGGTCGTCTTTGACGAGGCGATAATCGAGATTCCGAAAAATAGACTGCGCGACCTCGCAAGTAGGTTCCGGAAGAACGACGGTGTCTTCGCTTCCCTGGTAGAGTGTGACTGGCATCTGAAGTGGCTCGCGGCAGCGGGCGTGGAAGTCTGCATAGGCGAGGGCCGGGGCGAGCAGCACGAGACGCCGGACGCGCTTTTCGTTCTCACAGGCGAAAATTGCCGCCATGAGACCGCCGAAACTTGAGCCAACGATGATTATATTGTCTTTACTTCCAATATATTCCGAGAGTTTGCTCATCCTTTCATTTAACGTTCCCTGGTAGTCACCGACCATCATCTCGGGGTATCTTTTTCTGAAGTATCTTCCCTTTGTTCCCTGGCTGCTGCTGTCCAACCCGTGGATAAATACGTGTGTAATATCGTCCATTCCCACACTCCCGTTTTATAGATTTCTTCTTGGGGCGCAGGTAGGCTGAAATCGAAGATTAATGTTCATAAATCGAAGATTAATGTTCATAAAGCGTCCGCCTACCCCGTTTTTTTAAAAAATTCTGCAAGAATTATTGCTTTCCTTATCCCGGTATGTTAAAAATTTGCAAGCAAAATGAATGAAACGGCAGCCGTTTTTGTTATAAAATGCCATACTTCTCAATAATTGACGCGCCGTTCGGAAAGAAGGGAGAGGAAGATGTCGATAGTGGTGCCGTTCAGGGCGCTGCGGCCGCGGGGTGAGTTTGTCGGCGCAGTCGCCGCGCTTCCCTATGATGTTATGAGTGTGGAGGAGGCGCGGCAGCAGATAAAAAAAAATCCGCTCAGTTTCCTGCGGGTGGAGAAGGCCGAATGCGATTTTCCCGGTGAAGAGGAGACTGCTGAACAGATTGTCTGTCAAAGAGCCAAGGATAATCTGGAAAGGATGATTAAAGAGGGCATCCTTGGTCAGGATGAATCTGCCTCGTTTTATCTCTATCGGCAGCAAATGGGTGGGCATGTGCAAACGGGTGTCGTGGCCTGTGTCAGCGTTGATGAATACAGAAAAGGCCGGATAAAAGCCCATGAGCTTACCCTGGAAGCCAAGGAAAGGGGACGGACGCTGCATATCGACAGCATTGGGGCGCAGACCGGGCCGGTATTTCTTACCTATCGGGGCCAGGAACAGATAGACAGTTTGCTGGCGAAAGTGGCAAAACAGGTTCCCGAGTATGATTTTACGGCGGACGACGGAATTCGTCACACTGCGTGGATAATTGGCGAGCTTGCGGATATAAAGGCGCTTCAAAAGGCCTTTTTGCCGGTTGAGTACCTTTACATAGCCGATGGCCACCACCGCGCCGCCGCCGCCGTCCGGGTAGCCGGTCTGCGGGCGGAACTTTCGTCCGGGAAATCGAAGATTAATGTTCATAAATCGAAGATTAATGTTCATAAAGCGGAGCTTAGTGTTCATAAAAAGGCGGTCAGCGAGCATGATTTTATGCTGGCGGTACTGTTTCCCAGCGACCAGTTGCGGATCATGGATTACAACCGTGCCGTCAGGGATTTAAACGGCCTTGCCAGGGACGAGTTTTTGGAAGAGATAGCGGATAAATTTCTTATAGCGAAAGACTTTCCGGAGAAAGCGGAGCTTAATGTTCATAAATCGAAGATTAGTGTTCATAAATTGCCCCGGCGGCCCCATGACTTCGGCATGTATCTGCAGGGAAAATGGTATCTTCTGTCGGCCCGTGAAAAGGCGCTGCCAAAGGCAAAACAGGCCGCCGCGCTTGATGTTTCCGTTTTGCAGGATAACATCCTGGGGCCGGTTCTCGGGATCGAGAACCCGCGCACGGATAAGCGAATTGCCTTCATTGGAGGGGCACGCGGTGCAGCCGGTCTGGAGAGCATTGTTGACAGGGATGGTTTTGCCGTCGCCTTTTCCCTTTTTCCGCCGACAGTTGAGCAGATGATGGCCGTGGCTGATGCAGGGATGGTCATGCCGCCCAAATCCACCTGGTTTGAGCCGAAGCTGCGGAGCGGCTTGTTCGTCCATCTTATCGATTAGCTATGAGTGGCAATTTTTTGCAGCGGGAAGGGGAGAAGATCGATCGGATCCTCGCCGGCCGGCTCCGGATCATTCAGAAGGAGAGGGGTTATCGCTTTTCGATAGATGCCCTTTTGCTTGCCCATTTCGTCAATTTAAATGCCGGCGATGACCTTATTGAGCTGGGAACGGGAAGTGGGATTGTTGCGCTTATCCTGGCGCAACACCCTGGCCTCGGGCGTGTTTTGGGGATCGAGATTCAGGAACAGCTTGTTGCCATTGCCCGAAGCAATGTTTCCCTGAACGGCCTGACCGACAGGGTTGAAATCAGGCAGGCAGACGTCCGCTTTCCGGAATCCCTTTGTCGGCCGCAAGCCTTTTCCGTCGCGGTATTCAACCCCCCTTACCGGCGGATGCGCTCGGGCAGGCTCAATCCCGATGCGGAGAAGGCCGCCGCCCGCCACGAAGTCTTCGGAACGGTGAAGGATTTTATCGCCGCTGCCGCTTACGCCCTGCGGCCGGGCGGACGGATGTTTGCAATTTATCCCGCGACCAGAATGGTGGAGTTGATCGCACGGATGCGATCATTCCGGATCGAGCCCCGGCGGCTGCGACTTGTCTATTCCCGAACCGGCGTGGCGGCTGTTTTTGTTCTCGTGGAGGGAACAAAGGGGGGCGGTGAGAGCCTGGACGTTCTGCCGCCGCTTCTCATTTACGAGGCAAAGGGGGAATATACAGCCGCAATGAACGATATTTTCAAGGATCTTGCCGCTTTTGAATCGCCCGGCGCCGGCTGATCTCCCTGATCATCGTCCTTTCGATCGCCGCTCGGAGTTCCGGATCCCCGATCGCAGCGAGGCTCTGCTCCACCATTTGCCGGTCTCGTAATCGGAGCTTCTGGATGACCAAAGCGGGGGGGGGCTTGTCGGGCGCCTGGGAAGGGCTCTCAGGAACCTCGCCGATCGAGAAAAAAAGACGCCTGAATTCGTCCGTGCCGGACAGTTCGTTAAGCTTGACGAGGATTTCCTCCTTGAGAAACTGCAGTTGATGAAGCCAGACCGTGGTAGAAACGATCACGTACAGCGAACCCCTTTTGAGATTTTCCGGCAGGGTGCGCGAGGCGATCAGGGGGCCAACAGCGCGTTCCCACAAATCTACAAGACGGCGGTCTGTCCTTTGGTGGGGAATGTCCATTTTTTTTAGAACCTTGTGGAGGATATCCCCGAGCGGTTCCGGTTTTCTGGATGAAGTTCTCTTGCGCATGGTCTCTTTTCTCACATTTTGCGGTTGCGGGTCAAGCAGCAGGGTTTTCCCGGGGTAAAATATTTCGCTTGACCTCTTCGCTGTTGCCGGGTTAGCAGAAACAAACGCTTTATCGGCTTGACAGGGGCGTATTTTGAATGAGGGAGGGAAAACTGTATGAGTTTAACAGCCATGATCGACAGTATCAAGGGACAACCCGATTACAAACGAGTGGGGATGATTGTCTGTCACAACGGGGTTGTGCGGGGAACAGCGAGGGACGGCAGAGTGGTGAACGAGATCGAGGTAACCGCTGATCGCCGCCGGCTTGACGATATAATTGCGGAAATGAGAACCCGGCCAGGAATCATCGCTGTTCTGGTGGAGGTTTATGAGGGAAGACTGAAGGTCGGCGACGATATCATGTGTGTGGCGGTGGCCGGCGATATCCGGGAGAACACCTTTCCCGTCCTGGAGGATGCGGTCAACGCGATTAAGCGGGATGTTGTAACGAAGGTTGAAATCTAAGGAATTTTCAGGATGGGAATGTGGCGGACATCTTTCAGAAACAAAGACTAAAAATGGTTGACCTCCAGGTGCGGGGAAGGGGGATATCCGATCAGCGGTTGCTCAGGGCAATGGAGAAGATTCCGCGCCATCTCTTCATCGCGGAGGGCTTGCGCGACCAGGCGTACAACGACCGTCCCCTTCCCATTGAAGAGCAGCAGACGATCTCGCAGCCCTATATCGTGGCTTTGATGTCCGCAGCGCTGGAACTGACGGGAAGAGAAAGGGTGCTGGAGATCGGAACCGGTTCCGGATATCAAACGGCGATTCTTGCCGAGCTGGCCGAACGGGTCTTTTCCATCGAGCGCATTGCCGCTTTGGCCGCCGGGGCAAGAAGGACTCTCGATGCCCTCGCTTATTTCAATGTTGCCATCCGCGTTGGCGACGGAACCTTCGGGTGGCGCGAGGAGTCGCCTTTTGCGGCGATCATGGCGACCGCCGGCGCCCCGCAAGTTCCCAGACTGTTAATCGAACAACTGGCCATCGGCGGCCGTCTGGTGATTCCTGTGGGTGGGCGCAATTCCCAAACCCTGCTCAGACTGACCAGGCTCTCGGATGATCCTGAAGATCTCAGGCAGGAAGAACTATGCGGGTGCCGTTTTGTAGATCTGATTGGGGAACACGGATGGAAAAACTGAACAAAGAGTTTTATCGTCCTATTTCTCCAGCGGGAAGATGGGGCGCCCTTGCCTTTTTTCTGCTTTTATTTATCATCATTTCCTGTTCAGGGTTGCCCTTTAAGGAAGCCGGACCGAGTGGGGTTTATCACCGGGTAAAAAGCGGGGAGACACTCTCTGCCATTGCCAAAGCTTACCACACCGATCTGCAGAGTCTGGCCGAGATTAACAATATAACCAATCCTTCCCTGATCGAGAAGGACAGCGTGATCTTTATCCCCCATGCACAAATGGTTATCGACGAAATAGAAATTATCGCCAGAGCTAAAAAAACAAAGACAAAAAGCACCGTAAAGGAACCCGTCCTTGAAAAGAGAACCTTCCCCACTGGCCAAGTTGTTCAAGATCCCCGGAAAAAATCGGACGTTGCCCAAAAAAATCGGAAAAATGTTTCAGACGACCTTCTGAAGGAAGAGACCATATACCCCTCCCAGGAGACCGCCAGGAAAAGCGCCGCGGGAAGTCCTGAAGAAAAAATCACATTGTGGAAACCCGAGAAAGCGGCGGGTAAAAATGAAAAACAGGAGCAGGTGCGTTTTAATAAAAACATTTTCATTTGGCCGGTTAAAGGAAAGGTTGTCTCTTTTTTTGGCGTACAGCCCAACCGAATGGTTTTCAACGGGATTCGGATTGCGGCCCCTGAAGGCGCCGTTGTTGTTGCAGCCGGGGATGGCGTTGTCATCCATTCGGACCCTTTAAAATATTATGGCGAGACAATAATCATCCAGCATGCGGATGATTATGCATCTGTTTATGCCAATCTGGGCGTCCGTATCGCCGGTTTAAACGAGCGGGTGAAAAAGGGCGACAGGATTGGTTTTATCGGCAGCGACTCCAGAACGGGGGAGGCAACTCTCCATTTTGAGATCAGAAATAAAAATAAGGCCAGAAATCCCCTTTTTTTCCTTCCCTGAAAACGGAGTTTAGTGTTCATAAAGCGGAGCTTAGTGTTCATAAAACGAAAAAGCCTTGTCGGACATATAAAAAACTGGTTTCCGGCAAGTGGAGTTCATAACCCGCAAGCTTCTCGAAACATCGCGAATCGCATTGACTATTCTTGAAAAATCTGATATCATCGCTATCCAAAACTAAACACTATAGGTGTAAAAATGTTCAATGTTGGCGATTTAGCGGTATATCCAGCGCAGGGAGTGGGAATCATCGAGGCAATTGAAAACAGGGAAGTTGGAGGCGCCAGGCAGAAGTTCTACATAATGAAAATTATGAGCAATGGGATGAAAATCATGATCCCCCTGGATGGCGCCCAGACTGCCGGTTTGCGCAAGGTGATCAAGGAAAAGGAGATCCCCAAGATATACGAGATTCTGAAAAACAGGGATTTTACGATTGACAAGCAGACGTGGAACAAAAGATACAGGGAATATCTGGAAAAGATAAAAACGGGCTCGGTATTTGAGATAGCCAGGGTTCTGCGGGATCTTTGCGTTCTTAAAATCGACAAGAACCTCTCTTTTGGCGAGCGGAAGATGATGGATACGGCCAAGGGGCTCCTCGTCAAGGAGATTTCCGTTGCGACCAATGCCGAGGAGGCGAAGATCGAAGAGGATATCAATACGATCTTTACCGTGCAGTGAAGTTTTATCTCGCCTGTTAGGGGGAAGGAGTTTTTGCAGATGAAGGGGGGTGAATAGAACTGATTGTAAAGGCGATACTGATTATTTTATGTTCCTTGAGCGGTTATTTCATCGCCTATCACAGCTATTACGACTGGTGGAAATGGATCGTCGGCGTTGTTGTCGGGGCGCTGGCGGCAGTGCTGGTAATCCAGATCGAGAAGATTGCCCGCCGGGTTTCATTGCGGGTTATCCTCGGCGGCGTTGTCGGGATGCTGATTGGTCTTTTAATTGCTTTTTTACTTGCCTATGGTTTGAATTTCGTCAGCAATATTATGGAGAACCGCCAGGTTGTCCCCTGGATTTATACGCTTCTTACCGCGGCATTGGGTTATATGGGGCTGGTTCTCGGCTCGCAGAAGGTCGAGGAAGTCAGCATGTTCGGCTGGGGGCCCGCTCGGGAAATCAGTGATTATCGGATACTGGATACCAGCGTTATCATCGATGGACGGATTGCCGATATTGCGGATACCGGTTTTCTGGAAGGCAATCTGATTGTTCCCCGCTTTGTGCTCGATGAACTCCAGTATGTTGCCGATTCCGCCGATTCCCTCAAAAGGGCGCGCGGCCGGCGAGGGCTCGATATCCTCAACCGGATGCAGCGCAGCAATGGGATTTTTATTGATGTCGTAGATCATGATTTTCCGAAGATCAAAGGCGTTGATTCGAAACTTGTTGCCCTGGCGAAAAAGACGAATGGCCGGATTATTACCAATGATTTTAACCTCAACAAGGTCGCCGAGCTGCAGGGGATCAGGATTCTCAATGTAAACGAACTGGCCAATGCCCTGAAGCCGGTTGTTCTGCCGGGAGAACTGATGACGGTGAAAATAATCAAGGACGGCAAGGAACCGGGGCAGGGGGTTGCGTACTTGGAAGACGGCACCATGATCATTGTTGATAACGCGCAGCGCTACCAGGGAGAGAATGTCGAGGCCCTGGTAACCAGTGTTTTGCAGACAACCGCCGGACGGATGATTTTTTCCGAAATGAAGACGGCGGCAAACGATAAAAAATCTTGAAATATATTAAAAAACACTATTGCCATTCGGAACGGAACCGGAGTCATTTCGGGTCAGGGGATTGGGGTGGATGGCGAAAACGAAGTTTAATGTTCACAAATCGAAGATCAATGTTCATAAAGCGCGTATTTGCCATTCGCCGTTCGTTTCCCAGGTCTGCGGCATGAAAACGAAGTTTAATGTTCATAAAACAGTGGCGATAATACCCGCCGGGGGAACGGGAAGGAGAATGGGCGGCAGCATCTCCAAACAGTACCTGCTCCTTTCCGGGAAACCGGTTCTTGTTCGCGCCTTACAGCCATTTCAGGATTCACCATTAATAGATGAAATAATGCTCGCCGTTCCGGAGGAAGATGTTGTGCAGGTGCGGGAAAACATTGTTGAAAGATACTTCCTGTCGAAGCTTAACCGCGTTGTTGCCGGGGGAAAAGAACGACAGGATTCCATCAGAAATGCGCTTGCCTGTATTGCCGATGAAACGGAGATCATTGTCATTCACGATGGAGTCCGTCCGCTTGTTACGACTGAGCTGATTGAGATGGCAATCGAACGTGCGGGAAAGTTGGGCGCTGTTGCGACGGGCATTGGCATCCGGGATACGGTGAAACGGGTCGATAAAACAGGAAAAATCGAAGAGACAGTGCTTAGGGACGGTTTGTGGCTGACGCAAACTCCCCAGGCCTTTAAGCGGGACATTCTTCTCGCCGCTTACCGCGTGGCGGAGGAAACGGGATTTTACGGTACCGACGACGCCTCGCTCGTCGAGAAGGCCGGAATACCCGTCTGGATGATTCCCGGCGACAGGGAAAATCTCAAGGTGACGACGCAAGAGGACATGATGATCTGCGCAAGGATCCTGCAGTACCGAGAAAAAGACTTGAGTGATATCAGGCGGATCTGATGAAAACCGGTTTCGGATATGACAGCCACCGCCTTACGGCTGGACGCAGACTTATCCTGGGGGGGGTGGAGATTCCCCATGAAAAGGGGCTTGCCGGCCATTCGGATGCCGATGTTCTTGTTCACGCCGTTTGCGATGCGCTAATTGGCGCCCTGGCCATTGGCGACATCGGCAGGCTTTTCCCCGATGATGACCGCGCCTTCAAGGATATTTCCAGTCTGATTTTGTTGAAGCGGGTCGGGACGCTGGTTTCTGAACATGGTTATCAGGTGCGCAATATCGATGCGACGATCGTTCTGGAGAAGCCAAAATTGGCCGGCTATCTGCCCGTGATGGCGCAAAATATTGCCGACGTTCTGGCGATCTCCGGGTCTGCTGTAAGCGTCAAGGCCAAAACAAATGAAGGAATGGGCATGATCGGCGCAGGAGAAGGGGCCGCGGCATTTGCCGTTATCTTGATCGAAGAAGCCTGACGGCAGCCGGAAACTGAAAAAGGGTTTTCCCCGATATTTCAGCAGGGCAGGGGACGATTATAACGCAGGAACTGACTAAGGAGGCATCATGAAATTCATAGACGAATTAGACATTCATGAAAAAAAGGTGTTGTTCCGCTTCGATTTTAACGTTCCCTTGGACAGTTCTCAAAACATTACCGACGATATCCGCATCCGGTCGGCCCTCCCCTCGATAAATTACGCCCTCGATGAAAAGGCCAGGGTGATTATCGTTTCGCATCTTGGCCGTCCCAAGGGAAAGGTTGTGCCGGAGATGAGTCTGGCCCCGGTGGCGAAACGCCTCTCGCGGCTTCTGGGTAAGGATGTCCAGTTTGCCCCGGATTGCATTGGTGAGGATGTCCGCCGGAGGGTGGATGCCTTGCAAGCCGGCGACGTGCTGCTTTTGGAAAACCTGAGATTTCATAAAGAGGAAGAGAAAAACGACGAGGCATTCGCCGCCGAACTGGGCGGTCTTGCTGATATTTATATTGACGACGCTTTCGGCAACGCCCATCGTGCGCATGCCTCCAACGTCGGCATTACCCGGTTTGTGAAGGTGCGCGGCGCAGGGTTTCTGATCAAAAAGGAGCTCGAATATCTTGGCGGGGCGCTGGAAAAGCCGGCCCGGCCGTTTGTTGCGATTGTCGGCGGCTCCAAGATCTCCGGAAAGCTGGAGGCCGTTGCCAACCTGATTCGGAAGGTTGATAAGATCATCCTGGGCGGGGGCATGGCCTTTACGTTTTTGAAGGCCCTTGGCTACGGCATCGGTAAATCCGTTGTGGAGGATGAGCTGATCGGCAGGGCTGCCGAGGTGATGAAGGCGGTAAAGGAACTGGGTGTAAAGCTCTATCTGCCGGTTGACTGCGTGATCGCCGAAAGCAGGGAAGCGGGCGCCCAGATCAAAGTAGTGCCTGTTCAGGAGATTACTCCGGGCTGGATGGGGCTGGATATTGGCCCTGCAACGGTAACCCTCTTTGCCGAGGCGTTGGAAAATGCCAAGACGATACTCTGGAACGGGCCGATGGGCGTCTTTGAGATACCGGCCTTCAGCCACGGCACAACAGCGATGGCAAGAACTCTCGCGAACTCTGCGGCGGTAACGATTGTGGGCGGCGGCGATACGGACGTGGCCATCCAGCAGGCTGGTGAAAGCGACAAGATTACCTATATTTCAACCGGCGGCGGCGCCTCGCTGGAACTTCTTGAGGGCAAGGTATTGCCGGGGGTGGCCGCTTTGGAGCAGGACGGCCAATAGGCGTAACGAACAAGACGAGAGAGTTCGATATATTTGGATTCGCAGGTTAAAGACGGCAGGAGAAACATCCGGCTGACAGTCGAATATGATGGCACTGATTATTGCGGCTGGCAGTGGCAGAAAAACGGGCTTTCCCTTCAGCAGGTTATCGAGGAGGCAATCGGCCGGATAACCGGGGAAAAAATCAGGATCAACGGCTCGGGGAGGACGGACAGCGGGGTACATGCCTTGGGCCAGGTTGCCAATTTTCATACAAATTCAATACTTCCGGAAAGGAGCCTCCTGCTGGGGATCAACAGTCTGCTGCCGCCGGATATCGCCGTCCGCGAGCTGGAGGAGGCCGACCCGGAGTTTCACGCCCGGTTTTCCGTAAAGAGCAAGGTTTATCTGTATTATATCTGCAACCGTCCGGTCCGTCCGGTCCGGGAAAGGCGTTACTCCTGGTTTATCTGGGAGCCTCTTCGTGTCGAGAAGATGCGGGAGGCTCTAACTGTTTTTCAGGGAAGGCATGATTTTACCTCGTTTTGTTCAACCCATACCGACAGCGCCGATCACGTGCGCACGATTCTTGGCGCGACTCTGGAAAAAGACGCCGGGGAGATGATAACGATCTCGATTGAGGCGGATGGGTTTTTGCGCTACATGGTGCGGACGCTCGTTGGCACGCTTGCTTATGCGGGGCTGGGAAAATGCACGCAAGCGGAGGTGTCCGCGATTCTTGAGGCAAAAGACAGGCGCAAGGCCAAACTGACCGCGCCGCCGCAGGGATTGTTTCTCAAACAGGTGAATTATTGATGAAGATACTGATTTTGGGCGCGAAGGGGATGCTGGGATGCGATCTGCTCAGGCAGCTTGCAGGGTCGCACCAGGCAACCGGGTTGGATTCAGCCGAGTGCGATATTGCTTCGCTTGAAGATTGCCGGCGCGCCGTTGCGGAATATGCCCCGGATGTTGTCGTCGACGCCGCCGCCTATACGGATGTTGACGGCTGCGAAACAAAGCGGGAGGCATGCTTTGCCGTTAATGCCGAAGGTGTGAAAAACATCGCTCTGGCCTGCCGGGGCACGGGGGCGCTGGTCGTTCATTTCAGCACCGACTACGTGTTTGACGGCAGCGCCGATGCGCCCTATCTTGAAGATGATACCCCGGCCCCGATCAATGTTTACGGTTCTTCCAAACTGCAGGGAGAGCGGTATCTTGAGGAATTTGCCGACCGCTGGCTGCTTATTCGCACGTCCTGGCTTTACGGTCCTTGCGGCCGGAACTTTGTCAAGGCCATTCTGGCGAAGGCTGAAACCGTGAGTATCCTGGAGGTGGTAAACGATCAGATCGGCTCTCCCACCTTTACCCGCGATTTTGCCTCTGCTGCGGGTGTTTTGATAGAGGGTATGAAGACGGGCGTCTATCACCTGACCAACCGCGGCCAGTGCAGTTGGTACGAATTTGCGTGCAAAATATTGAAATGCGTTGGGAAAACCGACGTCGTTGTCCGGCCGATCAGCTCCGATATGCTGAAGAGGGCGGCCTCCCGCCCCTCCTGGAGCGTACTTTCAACGGACAAGTTTACAAAAGATACCGGCCTGGAGATGAGACATTGGGAGGTTGCGCTCAGGGATTATCTGACGCAGACCGGCGCGCTTAAAGCTGGTATGACTGATTGAGGGCACGAAAATGGTTTACGCGGTTCCCGATGGCGGCTTTGTTCGTTCCTGGATAATTGCGACCGAGGATGGTCTGATTGTTGTGGATCCGGGCAGCGTCGGTGTTGCCGAATCGGTAAAGGCTTTCATTCGCGGGAAGCCGGGCTGGAAAATGGGAGACGTCCGAGGGATTGTTGCCACCCATTTCCACATCGACCACATAGGCGGAATCGGGCGGCTGCTGCGGGCCTGCCCAGAAGAAACGGTTGTGTTTTTTCACTGGCGCATCCAGGATTACCTGACCGGCGAGCGAGATTTGCCCCGTCTGCAGAACTGGTCATCTGAATTCCTGCCGGTTGCCCTGAAAAGCCTCCGGCTTTGCCGACACCCGCTCCAGCTTGTCGTGGAAAGCCTTGCCGGCATTCCGCTTTGGGGATTCGGGAACCGTTTTCGCCTGCCGATTCCGCTCGAAAAAATTTACTGGCTTTGCGGGGAGGAACTGAAGCGCTGCGCGCTTGGGTTCGGAGACTGGGAAGTAATTGAAACGCCCGGCCATACCGCCGATTCCCTTTCCCTGTACAGCGAATCATCCCGAGAGCTTATCTGCGGCGACCTTATCTTGAATATGGACAACGACGGCGGCCATCTCAATGCCTTTTGTGAAAACGTGGAGGAGACGGAGGAGACATTCATCTCTCTCTCCGCCTCCATCCAGCCCCGGACCATTTACCCCGCGCACGGGGAGGAAATTCATCACGGAACCAACGCCCTGCTTCTGGTAAAAACTGGTTAAACAGGGTAGTGCTGATATTTTGCCACCGGTGACCGCCGGGATTTTGCCGTCTGTTCGGCCATGTTTTGCACGGGGTAAAAATTATGACGCCGGCGGATGCCTTTGACGAGGTGCTAAATTGTCTAATAAAATAATAGTTCTGCCGGAGACCTTGACCCACCGGATTGCGGCGGGCGAGGTGATCGAGCGGCCGGCTTCGATTGTCAAAGAACTCGTCGAAAATTCCCTTGACGCCGGGGCGACTGATCTGGCGGTGGAGCTCGAGAAGGGGGGAACTCAGTCGATTCGCGTGACGGACAACGGGGAGGGGATGGGGCCGGACGATATCCTTTTGGCCTTTTCCCGACACGCCACAAGCAAGATCACCCAATTCGACGATTTGTACAGCGTGCGCTCCTTCGGGTTCCGGGGCGAAGCCCTGCCGAGCATTGCCTCGATCGCCCGCGTGGAAATCACGAGCCGTCCGGCGGAGCGGCCCTTCGGCGCGCGCCTTGTTATCGAGGCGGGGGAGTTGAAAGAGCAGTCAGAGGCCGGGTGTCCGGTTGGCACATCCATTCTCGTGACGGCCATATTCGAACCGGTTCCCGTGAGGAAAAAGTTTCTGAAGGGCGACATGACGGAGCAGGGCTACTGCCTCGACTGGATTACCCGTCTGGCCCTGGCCCGTCCGGATATCCGTATCCGGGTGTCAGCAAACGGCAAAACTACGCTTAATATCCCCGCCGCCCGCGACCTTGCGGAGCGGATTGCCCTGACGATGGGGGCTGATTTCCGGGGGCAGCTTGTGGAGACGTCGCAGAAAAAGAACGGCGCGTCGGTTTATGGTTTTGTCTCCCGCCCGGAATTTACCCGCTCCAATGCAACCCAGATGTACATCTATGTAAATGGAAGATTCGTAAAGGATTCCTTTCTGAGCCATGCGGCGATGACCGCGTATCGCCGTCTCATCGAGCCGCGCCGCTACCCGCTGGCGGTAATTTTCATTGATGTCCCGGCCGGCGAGGTGGACGTAAATGTGCACCCGACCAAGATGGAGGTGCGCTTCCGGAATCCCCGCGAGATATACGGCCTCATTGTGGAGACGCTGGGAGAGGCGATTGGGGTCGGGTTTGCGGAGGGAGGCGGTTCGGCAGCATATAACCGCACTGATAATCGCACGGGGGTGGTGGCGCCTGGTTCATATAATGACCGTGTCGAAGAGGCCCTGAAGCGCTACCGGATTTCTTCCGGCCCGCAGAAACTCTATTTTGGCGGTCAGCCGGG